>CASEHG010000294.1 GCA_949287565.1 uncultured Brachyspira sp. | reverse complement strand
GAATTTTATAAAAAACTTTTAAAAGTAAAAAATATTTCAAATATGCATAAATTTATTAAATTTTGTTTAGATAATAGGTATGTTATTAAATAACAAAAATTTACTGAAAACTATTAAAAGTAAAAAATGTTAAAACTATGATAACTTTACACAAGATTATTTAAACAAGTAATTGTTTTTATAAAGTTATCATAATTGTAATTTTATGTTAACTATGTTATAATGAACTTTCATATTATATAATTCATTTAAATATAATATTCATTAAAAATAAGGGTTAGTTTATGAAACATTTCTTTTCTTTTTGTTTTATCTTTATAGTATTAATATCAAATGTATATGCTGATGTAAAAGTAGATTTCAGATTATTTACAAGTTCTTATGCATATAACGGCGAGAATCTACTATGGCAGGATACAAGAACAACATTAACATACTTTGAAAATTTTACCGAAGGAGCTTTTGATATAAAATTCAATGATCTTATCACTTTGAGAGTAGGAGCTTCGGTATTTTTTCCATTTACATTTGAATTTCCTCAAGGGATAAGAGTATTCCCTGTAGTTACAACACAATTATCAAATGAATATATTTCTCTTAGAATAGGTACTATGACAGGCGGACATAATTTACCTTCACCTATTAGAGATCCTTTAATGGATATGACTCCAGTTGTAAGATCTACACCAGATAATACATTAATAGCCAAAGGTCCAGAAGAATATAAATATAATGAACCTTTTACACATGGCTACTATGAATATGGAGCTTCCTTTGAATGGTTTAAAGGCGGAAAGGGAGAAGTATATATGAATTGGCAAATACAGCATAATGCTAAACATAGAGAAAGATTCGATGTAGGCGTTATTTATTCTATGGATTTTGCACATGATATAGCAACACCTTATGTAGCTGTACACTATTGGCATAATGGAGGACATGAATATCCATTTGTACCAGGTTCTCCTGCGATTACAGAAAATTATGTTGGTGCTATAGGTATTAATAGTTATTATTTATCTATACTTTATATGGCTTCTTATAATCTTCCTGATAGAGATAATGAGCCTGGGGTATTCGGACATGGAATTTTCTTAAGAGGTACAATACCTGTTATGACTTGGTTTGAAATAGAGCCTATCATATTTGTTTCAGGCTGGTATATAAATAAAAATCATAAATTTATAAGCGTTGAAGGTGATCCTTTCTATAGAGTACCTTTCTATTTCGGACTTAATTTAAAGAAAGATTTCGTATTTGATAATGGTATAGTATTGGGACTTTCTTTAGTTAATGGCTTATTCTTAAATGAAAAAAATGAAATAGGAATAAGATATGATCAAAGTTTGCAGTTTGACTTTACATACTTAGTTCCAGTAAAACAGTAATTAATTATTTTTTATTATTAATAGCGATAAAATAGATTATACTCTAGATTATCGCTATTATTTTATCATTTTTAATTTTTAATGTTTAATAGTATTAAAAGATATAAACTTATATAATAATAAATTGCTTTTATTAAAAAATATAGTAATATTTATCTTTATAGGAGTTTTTTAAATATGAAAGATAAAAAAGAAGTTAATCCAAATACTAATCATAAAATAGTAAATCATGATGAGGCTAATTTCTCACATGTATATTTTTACAAACTTTTATTTGAAGAAAAACCAGAGCTGCCTAATATAGAATTGATTAAACAGAAAATAAGAAAATATTATAATGATATAGAAGTTATATCATCAGATAATGGCATTTACAGCATAGCAATAAATGATTTAAAAGTAAAATATAAAGATGAAAAGGAAGTACCAGCACAAATTTTGATGCCTAGTGCTATGGAATTTGATTATACTTCAATAAGCGATTATTATTATAGTCAAATGTGGGATATAAAAGAGCCTAAAGAAGTTATAAAAAACTGTAATTATGAAATAATGCTTAGTGATTTTCTAGCAGCAGGACTTGATTATAAAGATAGAACAACTCTGCTTAATAATTGGCTTTATACATCATTACAGCTTTTTGATAATTGTATAGCCGTATATAATGAACAAAGCGGTAAACTCCTTTTACCAGAGCAAATACTAAATAATACTTACCCTAAAGATTTTAGATTTATGCTTTCAGGAGTAAATATAAGGCTTTTCAATGTTCAGGATTCTAATGATATTATAGTAGATACTTTGGGAATGTACGCTATAGGACTTCCAGATATACAATACCATTTCCATGGTTTAAATGCAAATGATGTTATATCTCATGCCTTGAATATAGCAGCCTACATATTTGATAAAGGCGATATTATAAAAAGCGGCGATACTATACAGAGCATATTTGAAAATGTACAATGGAAATGTCAGTATGAAAAATCTCTTCTAAAACCTCACAGAGAAATTTTGGATATTAATATGCTTGAATACGCATCAGGAAAAAGACAAAATTAATAAAAATACTTAAAAAACTGAATACTTATTGCTCTAAATAAGAACAAATTTACAATATCTAAAACTCATAAAATACCCAACAGTAGTATTATAAAATAGATATACCGAAAATATGTATAAAAATTCACATAATTGTGATATTTTTATTGAATTTAAATATATTTTTTCCTATACTATAATAAGTATAATTTTAATTTTATTGTATCAATGGAGGTATATAATGAGTGAGGATGTTTCTCTATTAACACAAGAGAATATTGCTGACGAGATTAAATCACTAGTTGAGAAGTGGAAAGATTCAGAAGGAAATCTTATTATGATTTGTCATGGTATTCAAAAGCATTATGGTTATGTGCCTAGAAATGTTGCAAAATATGTATCAGAAGAGATCAATATACCGCTTGCTAGAATTTATGAAATTCTTACATTTTATAACTATTTCACATTAGAACCGCCTGCTGAAAATAATATAGGCGTTTGTATGGGTACTGCTTGTTATTTAAAAGGCGGCGGACAGTTAGTGGAAGAAATAAAAAGAAAATTAAATTTAAAAGGCGATCAAAAATATTCAGCTGATAGAAAATACAAGTTGGAAGAAGTAAGATGCATAGGCTGCTGCGGATTAGCACCTGTAATAACTTTTAATGATGAAGTTTCAGGAAGAGTAGTAGTTGATGATATAGCAAAATTTATCAAAGATGAAGAAGCTAAAAAAGAGTAATGGAGTATAAAAATGGCAGAAAAATTAGATAGAAAAAAACTAGAAGAATATAGACTTAATAAAGAAAAAGAGATAGGCTTAAGAAAAGGCAGAGAATCATCTACAACTCATAAATTTCATATACTTGTATGCGGCGGAACAGCTTGTGAATCAGGTAAAAGTGATGAGATTGTAAGATTATTAAGAGAATATGCAGAAAAAAATGGTATTTCTGATGATGTATTAGTAGTAAAAACAGGCTGTTTTGGTTTCTGCAGTCAGGGTCCTGTAGTTAAGATTATGCCTGGAAGAGTTTTTTATACTCATGTAGGACCTGAACATGCTCAGGATATTATAGAAAAGCATATAATGAAAGGCGAATTATTATTAAAGATACTATATAAAGAACAAAGAGAACATAGAGATTTCTCTAAAGAAATTAACTTCTATCAAAAGCAAAGAAGAATAGTATTAAAAAACTGCGGAGTTATAGATCCTGAAAATATAGATGAATACATAGGAAATGACGGTTATAAAGCTTTATCTAAAGTATTATTTGAAATGACTCCAGATGATGTTATAAAAGAAATGAAGATTTCCGAACTTAGAGGACGAGGAGGTGCAGGATTCACTACTTGGAAGAAATGGAGCTTCACAAAATCAGTAGAAGATGATCAAAAATACATAGTATGTAATGCTGATGAAGGAGATCCTGGAGCTTATATGGACAGAAGTATACTTGAGGGAGATCCTCATTCTGTAATAGAAGCTATGACTATAGCAGGATATACTGTAGGAGCAAATAAAGGATATCTATACATAAGAGCTGAATACGGACTTGCTGTTGACAGAGTAAAAATAGCTTTAAAACAGGCCTATGAATGCGGACTATTAGGAAAGAACATATTAGGAAGTGATTTCTCATTTGATTTGGATATAAGGCTTGGTGCCGGTGCATTTGTATGCGGTGAGGAAACTGCGCTTCTAGCTTCCATAGAAGGAAACAGAGGAACTCCAAGACCTAGACCTCCTTTCCCTGCAATAAAAGGTTTATTTGAACATCCTACAGTTATTAATAATGTTGAAACATTTGCAAATGTAACTGCTATCATAAATAATGGAGGCGATTGGTTTGCTTCTATCGGTACAGAAAATTCGAAAGGTACTAAAGTATTCGCTTTGACAGGTAATGTAAATGTATCAGGACTTGTAGAAGTACCTATGGGAACAACAATTAGAGAAATAGTATTTGATATTGGAGGCGGAATACCTAATGATAAATTTGCTAAAGGTGTTCAGACAGGAGGACCTTCAGGAGGTATATTACCTGAATCTCTATTTGGTACTCATATAGATTTTGATAATTTAGTTCAATTAGGTTCTATGATGGGTTCAGGCGGTATGATTGTTATTGATGAAGACAGCAATATGGTTGATTTTGCTAAATTCTATCTTGGATTCTGTGTCGATGAAAGCTGCGGTAAATGTGTACCTTGCAGAGTCGGCGGAATGCAAATGCTTAAAATATTAGAAAAGTTCACAAAGAAAAGAGCTAAAGAAGATGATATACAAAAGTTAAAAGATATTGCTTTAACTATGAAAAATGCTTCATTATGTGCTTTAGGTTCTACAGCTGCCAACCCTGTAATGTCTACATTAAAGCATTTTGAGGAAGAGTATAAAGCTGGAATATTTACTCCTCCTGTTCCAAAGAAAAATTAAAAGGAGTATAAATAATGGTTAAAATAAAAATAAATGGTAAACAAATTGAAGTTGAAGAAGGCATTACAATTTTGAAAGCTGCTAAAAAATTAGGGATAAAAATTCCTTCTTTATGTTATCACCCAGATATACCGCCTACTTCAGCATGCGGAATATGTGTGGTAAAGCTAGCTAATCAAGGAAATAAATATGTAAGATCATGTTCTATGATTGTAGAAGACGGAATGGATATTATTACCCATGATTCTGAGATTAATACAGTAAGAAAAGGAGTTTTGGAATTGGTATTATCTGCACATCCAAATGATTGTTTAAACTGTATAAGAAACGGAGAATGCGAACTTCAAACTGCTGCTGCTGATTTCGGTGTTAGAAACTCAAAATATGACAATATAAAACAAAATCACCCTAGAGATGAATCTGCAGGAAGTATAGTTCTTAATCCTGAAAAATGTATAAAATGCGGAAGATGTGTTGTTGTTTGTCAAGAAATGCAAAAAGTACATGCTTTAGGTTTTGTTAATAGAGGATTCGATACTTATTTTGCACCAGGTGCTGTTTCATTGAAAGATTCTCCTTGCGTAGACTGCGGACAATGTGCTGCTCACTGCCCAGTTGCAGCTATATATGAAAAAGATCAAACTAGAGAAGTTGAAGATGCTATAGATAATGCTGATACTTACGTTGCTGTTCAAATGGCGCCTGCTGTAAGGGTTGCTTTAGGGGAATATTTCGGACTTAAACCTGGAGATAATATCACAGGAAAAATTTATGCTGCTATGCGTTTGATTGGATTCGATGCCATATTCGATACAAATTTCGGTGCAGATTTAACTATTATGGAAGAGGCAAATGAATTCGTTAAGAGATTTACTGAAAGCAATGGAACTGCTGTTATGACTACATCATGCTGTCCTGCTTGGGTAAAATATGCAGAAGAATATTATCCTGATTTACTTGATAATATATCAACTTCTAAATCTCCTCATATGATGTTAGCTCCTATGGCTAAAACTTATTATTCTGATAAAGCTCATGTTGATCCTTTTAATATATTCAATGTATCTATAATGCCTTGTACTGCTAAGAAAAATGAGATTAGAAAAAATGAAACTATGTATTCAAGCGGATACAAAGATGTTGATGTTGTTCTTACTACAAGAGAATTTGCTAGAATGATTAAGCACTATGGTATAGATGTTGCCGGAATAGAACCTGAAGAAGCAGACAGTATATTAGGAGAATATTCTGGAGCTGGTACTATATTCGGTACTACAGGCGGTGTTATGGAAGCTGCTTTAAGAACTGCTTATAATATAATAGCCGGATCTAATATGAGTAATCTTGATTTTGAAGATGTAAGAGGATTAGACGGCGTAAAAAAAGCAACAATAAAAATATTAGATAAAGAAGTAAGAGTGGCAGTTGTAAACGGACTTCATAATGTTGATCCTGTAATGCAGGAGATAAGAGCTGCTAAAGAAAAAGGAGAAAATCCTCCTTATCACTTTGTAGAAGTTATGGCTTGTCCTGGAGGATGTGTAGGAGGAGGCGGTCAGCCTTATGGTCCTACTAACGAAGTAAGACTTCAAAGAGCAGGCGGTTTATACAATGAAGATAAAAACACTGTAAAACATAGATGCTCTCATGAAAATGAAAATATTAAAAAACTTTATGATGAGTTCTTAGGAAAACCTCTTGGAGAAAGAGCACATCATTTCTTGCATACTAGCTATAAAGCTGATGAAAAATATAATAAATAATTATTAAATATTTAAAAATATTAAGCACTATGATTATTAATTTTAATCATAGTGCTGTTTTTATTTAAAGAAAAAGTTTCATTAACGGCTATTTTATAGTATCAAATTTCATTTCTCTGAATCTTTTATATTCTTCTTCTATTTCAGATTTTCTTGACATGAAATTATCCCTTGTATGTATTATCTCCTGCAAATGTACTGCTCTTGCTTCATTGATATTTCTATCTCTTATAAGTCCATTTTCTGCAAGAACGAATTTATATTTTCCATTTTCATCTTTAACTAAATCTCCGCCTGCACCGCAAACAGCACATTCAAAATTAAACTTCACTCCGTCCCAATGCTCTTCACCCGGATATATTAAAGAAGAATGACATCTAGGGCATAATCCCAAATTAGGATCTCCAAGCCATTTTCTCTCTTCAACAGGTGTATTTATTGCTTCAACTATATTGTTGCCCATTTGATAAGCTCTGTCCAAATAATCTTTATGTATAAGAACATTTCCAGGTCTTCCAACACTTTCAGCTAAATACATATCAACAACAGTCATAGATTGAGTAAACATTGTAGCAGCAAGTCCCTCTAAACTCATAGTCTGCCAATCATGTTTAGAACCGCCTACTCCTATAAGTCCAGCTACAGTGTGCGGATCTTCTTTAACCTGCCCTATTTGTATTCTAAATGATAATTCATAAGCTAAAAATCTCTGAGCAAATGATAAATATAAAGAAGAAGGAAGTAAATCATAAGTAGGACATCCAACTATTATTCCCTGACATTGATTCATTACATTTACTATCTTATCCATGTCATCTTTTTCTTTGTAAATGCATCCCTTATACTCTCCGCCTTCTTTCAATATCTTTCCCATAGCTATAGTACAAGATTCACATCCGGAACAAGGCTTTATATTATAATCAAATAAATTAATAAGTATAGCCTCTCCTCCTGCATCTTTTACTGCTGTTAAAGCTTGCTTCACTAAAATTTCGCTGTTTCCATTATGTCTGCCAGCAACTATTCCCATAACTTTCATAGAATATAATTCCCCTTTTTATTGAAATATAATTACTGGATAGGCTGCCAGTCTTCGTATTTATTATTAATATATTATCGAAGTTTATCGGAAATCTAATATCAGCGAACTGATACAAGCCCTACCTTATTCTTAATATATAGCATACAATATATTTTAATTATTGTCAATATCAATTTAACATATAAAAAAGACTGACGCTTAAAATAAGCATCAGTCTTTAATATTTCAATTATTGATTATTGATCATTAACCTTTATAAGGAACTTTAACTATAGCTTTTTTAACATGATTTTTACCTGATTTTGGAGGAAGTCCTACTCTATGAGCATCATAAGGAAGAAGTATTAAAATTTCTCCTTGTGATAAAGTTAAGCGAACAGTTCCTTCTCCTTCCCAATCATGATAATCGCTTGCTTCATCATAACTTTTAGGTTTCAATGTAGAAGTATTTGCTATTATAAAATCTTCAGCACCTTCAAATATTATCTGAACGTCAACATATTTTAAATGTGATTCCCAAGGCGGATTATCTTTATTATCATATTCTGTAACATTAATAAAAGCACCTTCGCAAATTTCTTTGTCTAGTAAATGCTTTCCATTAGGAAGTTTTTTTAATTCATCATAATGATCCCTTATATAATTTTTTGCTTTCCAAATAGAATCATGAAAATCCTGATTGAATTCGCTTTTTATTGGTTTTAGTATCATAATAACTCCTTGTTTTTAATATATATAATTAAGCGCTGTTATGCACTCGAGAACAAATATAAAAATTAAGATAATAAAAAATCATTTTAATAATTACTAATAACATATATTGTATAAAGTATGTATAATTTTTGCAATATCAATACTTATTATTTTTAAAAAATATTTGCAAACTATAATCTTTATTGTTATAATCTATATTATAAGCAGTTATTTTTATACAAAACAAACAATTAATATGAAAAATGAACGTGTTTTAATGCTTTTTAAATTTATTTCCATGGTATTTCTTATACTGTTTTTACTTCTAAACATAGCATGCATATCATATTATGAAAATAAATTTACTTTTATACTTTTATTCGTATTATTTATACTATTCTTTATACCAGGCATTATTTTGTATAAAAATCTAATAAATCTGTACCTCATTAAAGATTATAAGCAGGTAGAAGAAAAATCATCTGATGGGAAAATATATAGATTCTCAAAAATCAACAGTACTATAATAAATGATTATCAAATAGCAATAAAAGATTTGAAAGAAAAAAACAGTTATATATTAGGCAGATATGATGTTTTAGATGAGATAAAAAAGCAATATAAAAAAGATATGAAAAAGGCAAGAAAACTTCAAGAAAATATGATGCCAAAAAAAATGCCTAATAATGATAAGATAAACTCAGCATCATTATATAAACCTCTTGAAACTATAGGAGGAGATTTTTTTGATTATATATACCTTGATGATGATAGAATACTCTTTATAATTTCTGATATTAGCGGACATGGTGTTGAGGCCGCGATTATAACAGCTATGTTTAAAACTGTTTTTAGAAACTTTGCTGCATCATTTAAATCACCTGCTTCATTTATATACGATATTAATAATTATATAATTAAAATATTGCCTATAAACTATTATCTTACTATGACAGTGGCAGAAATAGATTTAAAAAATAAAATAGTAAAATATTCTAATGCCTCACATACTCCTATGCTTTTATTAGAAAATTCACAAATAAAAGAGTACAATAAAGGCGGAACTATAATAGGGCTTTTTCCTCAGGCATATTATGAAGAAGAAACTGTAAATATAAAAAAAGATGATGTATTAATATTTTATACTGACGGAGTAACAGAAGCATCAAGATCAAAGAATAAATATGATTTTTATGGTATAGAAAGATTTAAAAAGGTAATATTTCATAATAGAAACAATAAAGCTGAAAATATTATAAACAATATAGAGAAAGATTTTTATGATTATCTTTCGTATATGTCACCTGATGATGATTTTACTATTGCTGCATTTAAGATAAAATAAAAATATTATTTTACTTCTTTGTATAAAATAACATCTTTATCACCGGAAGTTAATTCTCCCAATTTAGGAACTATTGCTTTGAAATGTTCTGAATTATTATGATTTTCTATAGCTTTTTCATCTTTCCATTCTTCTATAAAAGTAAGATATTTTCCGTCTACACTTTCATATAAATTATAGGAAATACAACCTTTTTCTTTTCTGCTTTTCTCAATAAGTTCTTTAGCTGTTTCAATGAATTTAGCTTTATTTTCGCTGCTTACAGGATTTCTAGCTACTATTTTAATCATATTTTTATTACCTTTACTTTTATCAGAATTTTCTTTACCTATTTTTTTATTGTATTTATTTTGAGCTATTACAGGAGATTCAAATAAAGCTATTTTAACTGCATCTATTATATCATTTGCTATTACAGTATCTAAATCTTCTCTTTCTTTCTTACTGAAATTTGAAAGCACATAATCATTAACTTTTTTACCAGCACTAGGTCTTCCTATGCCTATTCTGATTCTTGTAAAATCATCACTTTGTAAATGAGAAATAAGGCTTTTTATACCATTATGTCCGCCTGAACTTCCGCCTTTTTTGATTTTAAAAGTACCAAAAGGTATATCCATATCATCATATATAACTATTATATCTTCTGGTTTTATATTAAAGAATTTTGATATAAAAATTGCAGATTCGCCGGAAAGATTCATAAAAGTTTGAGGCTTAAGAAGTATATATTCTATGTCCTTCTCTTTTGCTCTTGCATATAATGATTTCTTTTTATTATTATCAAAATTGATATTAAAATTTTCAGCTATTTTATCAATGAGTATAAAACCTACATTATGTCTATTGTTTTTATACTCATCTCCCGGATTTCCTAGTCCAATAATTAATTTAGTTATCATGGATATTTCTTTTTAGCAGCCTGAGGAGATTCAAATAAAGCAATACAAGCAGCATCTACAACATTATCAGATATATCTCTAATTTTTTTTCTTTCATCTTTTGTGAAAGGAGCTAAAAGAAAATCAGCTTTCTCTTCATCTTCCGGACATGCTCCTATACCAACACCTATTTTAGTAAAGTTATAGCTTTTTAAAGAATCTCTTATGCTTTTTATACCATTATGATCTATTTCAATATCATCTACTTCAGCTTCGGAATCATCATTTTTTGAAGGTATAACTCTAAATTCACCTATAGGTATATCCATATCATCATATATAACTATAATGTTTTCAACAGTGATTTTCATAAAACTTGCCATATAAAGAGCAGCTTCTCCAGAAAGATTCATGAAAGTCTGAGGTTTAAGGAGTAAATACTCCATTTTTCCAGACTTACCCTTTCCAAAAACTGTTTTTTTCTTTTTGATGTCAAGTTCTACATTAAGTTTTTTAGCAACTCTATCTAAAATCATATATCCGACATTATGTCTATGATTTTTATATTGTTCTCCTGGGTTGCCTAGTCCCATTACTAATTTCATCATATAGTAGTAATCCTAGAACTATATTTTATGCTTCAGCTGCACCTTTGTTAGCGTCATCATCTTGAGTAGTAACAACAGTAACAATAGCTTTAGAAGCATCACCAACAGGGTCAACACCTTCTGGGAATTTTATATCGCTAATATGCAAACTATCACCTACTTTTAATTCGCTAACATCAACAACCAATTCTCTAGGTATAGAACCAGGGAAAGCTTTGATATTCAAACCGTATTCAACTTGCTCTAAAGTACCTCCGCCTAAGCGAACACCTTCAGGAGTACCTTCAATGTGAATAGGAACATAAGTTTTGATTTTTTTATTTCTATCTATTTCATAAAAATCTATATGTCTTATATTTCTTTTGATACCGTCTATTTGATAATCTTTAACCAATACTTCTCTTGTTTTATCATTTTGTATATCTAAAGTGATTATATCATGCTGACCTGCTAAAGAAAAAACTTTAACAAATTCTTTCAACTCTACAGCAATAGAGTATTGATTTTCTCTGCCGTAAAGAGTAGCTAGAGCGTAACCTTCATTTCTTAATTTACGACCAACACTTTTCAATTTAGTATCTCTTTGCAAAGCTTTAATAGTATAATTCTCACTCATTTTTCTTTCCTTTAATTTTACTTATCAAATAGAACACTTATAGAAAGCTCCATATGTATATGTCTAATAGCATCAGCAATAACAGGAGCAACTGAAAGAACTTCTATTTTACTGCCTAATCTATCTTTCATAACTTTTAAGCTATCTGTTATATAAAGCTTTTCTATATCACTGGCATTAATTCTCTCATAAACATCACCAGAACATACAGCATGAGTTATAAACACATATATTCTTCTCATACCAGCTTTTTTCAAAGCCTGCATACTTTTTATAAGAGTACCGCCTGTATCTATTATATCATCTATAATAATAGCATCTTTGCCATTAACATCGCCTATAATATTCATTACTTCGCATTCATTAGCTCTGTCTCTTCTTTTATCTATTATAGCTATATCAAGATTTAACTGCTTAGCTATTGCTCTAGCTCTGCCAACCCCTCCTATATCAGGAGAAACTATAATAGAGTTAGACATATCAAGATCTTTTCTGATTTTATCCAAGAATACATTCTTTGAAAGCATATGATCCACTGGAATATCAAAAAAGCCTTGTATCTGAGCTGCATGCAAATCTAAAGCCAAAACTCTATGAGCTCCAGCTTCTGATAAAAGATTAGCAACTAATTTAGCTGTTATAGGCACTCTAGGTTCATTCTTTCTATCTTGTCTAGAATAACCATAATACGGAATAACTGCTGTAATTCTTTTAGCACTAGCTCTTTTTAGAGCATCTATAATACAGTAAAGCTCCATCCAGTTTTCACTGCTGGAAGGACGTCCTGTAGGCTGTATTATATAAGTATCTTTGTTCCTGACTGTTTCTTCTATCTGAACAAAAGTCTCACCATCAGCAAACTTACGTATCTCCATATTACCCAACTTAAGCCCAAGATTTTTAACAACATCTTCTGACAATTGAGGGTTTGCTGTACCGCTTAAAATTAATATTTCGTCTGTTATTCCCATTTAAGTACCATATAAGAGAAAAAGTTGGGGTGGAAGGATTCGAACCCTCGAATAATTGGACCAAAACCAATTGTCTTACCGCTTGACGACACCCCAGTATTAACAAATGAACTTTTAGTTCTATGAGTTTCATATTCTACAATATAAAAAAAAATTGTCAATACCCAAAAACGATTTTTTAAATTTATTTTGTTTTATAAATAAAAAAAATTAATTTAATAGTATAAAATTATTGATAAAAAATAAAAAAGGTATATCATTATATACAATATCAGTTTAATTTTAAAGGCTGAATATGAATATTGATTTAGATAAATATACATTAATAGATTTAAATTTTATAAAAGATAATATAGATATTATTAAATTTAATTCTCCGGAAATTATATGCACAAGTAATGACAATCTATATTTATCAATACCTAATTATAAATTAGAGATTCTTTTTGATAAAAATTCTATAAATAGCGATATTTTTAATAATTTCTATATAGCAAAAAATTCAAAATCAATCATAGATTTAGTGCTTGAAAAAAATGATAATGATAAATATAAACAAATTGATAGTATAAATCAGTTTCTTAAAGTATATAAAGATTGTATGCCTGATTCTGAAAATACAAAAATGTTTGAATATAAAATACTTGAAATAATACTAGAAGAAACACCTAAAGAAAGATTTATATCTATAAAAAACTATATTGATATATTAAATCAATATTATAATGAACAATTATATGCTGAAGCTATTCAATATATATTAGACATAATAACTCAGTTGACATTTATAGAAAGAATAAATTTAATACATTTAGTAAATGCATCAAAAGATCAGATGAATCAAATATATTTTGATAATTTAGAATATTATGATACTCAAATAGTGGCAAATGATTTGATATTATCAATTACTAAATTGGTAGAAAAAATATACCCTAATATAAGTTTATTCTATGGGTTTGATAATTTTTCTTGCAGAAATGTAATAGGACATGGAAACAGAGTTTTTATAATATTCATAGAATTTATGCTTTATTATAATGAGCAGATAGATAATCATTTAAATTTAAAAACTATCATTAATTTTAATAAAAAATTCAAATGTTTCTATGAAAATGTTTTTGAAAAATATAAAATAAACAAACAAAACATTAAATTTAATGATATATTCAAAAATGGATTAAAAAAAATATCAATAGAAAATATAGCCTCTTTTGCAGCCGGAGCATTTTGGCATGATGTTGTTAAAATAAAAGAATTAGACTATCTTAATATTAATAAATCAAAAGAGTATGCTAAAAGATCAACATCTCATGCTATTAAAGGATATCAATTTTTAAAACTTTTCAGAAATTATAATGATAATATATCATTGATTGTAGGAATGCATCATGAATATTATGGTTATGGAAATGGTGTAATAGAAATAATAAACAAACAGTTTAATGAGAATAGAGAATTAAACCCTTCATCTCTTGTATCAGATAATGCTGATGATGTTCAAACACTTCAAAGCTTAGCATTCTTTCCCGCTAAAGTATTAGAAATAATAGACTTATTTGATACAACTGTAATGCCGCAAAAAATATACAATAGAAAAGATATGAATGCAGAAGATGCTGTAAAATTAATATATGATAATTATATAATTAAAGAAACACAATTAGACCCTATATTATTTGAATTATTTGTAGATTTTTTAATAGACATAAAAAAAGAAAATATAAAAAACCCATTTAGAAAGTAATTATTAATATTCCCCTTCATCATTTCCAATATAATATTTAAATACATCATAAGGCGAATAAATACCTAAATCTGTTACAACTGCACTAACTAAATGCGGAGGAGTATAATCAAATGCAGGATAAAAACCTTTTACACCTTCTTTAGATGTTTTTACTCCCATAGCTTCAGTTACAAGTTTTTCATCTCTAAACTCAAAATGCACATCTTCAAGTCCATGATAGCCTTTATCCGGTGCACCTGTAACAAAATAAGGTATTCCTAAATATTTTGCCACTATTGCTATTTGAAAAGTACCTATTTTATTAACTACAGCCCCATTTAAACATATTAAATCTGCTGCAGAGGTGAATACATCTATTTTTTTCTCCTGCATAGTATATGCCACCATATTATCTGTAATAACTGTAACATCAGCCCCCTGGTCATAGGCAACTGTTGCTGTAAGTCTTGCTCCTTGAAAATAAGGTCTGGTTTCAGCACATACAACCTTTATATCTTTATTCTTTTTTTGAAATTCCTGTATCATAAACCCAACTATAGATTCTCCAAAACATTGTGTGAGTATAGTTCCTTTATCAGGATACATTGACACTAAATTTTCTGCTATTTTTTTTATTTTTGAATATCTTTTAGTAGAAAGCTCTATGCCTCTGTTAAACATAGCCTCTATAGGGTCTTTATTAGCTTTTATAGCCTCAGTACCTGCTTCCAAGCATGATTTAGTTATTAACATCATTCTTCCGCTTGTAGTAGGTCTTGAATTAGCCAAAGTATTGCAGGCATGAGTTAAATAATCTATTCTGTCGTTTCCTTCCAAATGTCTTGATTCATATCCGGCTAATGCCATACCCATAGCAACTGCTAAATAAGGACCGGCACTTTGAGTTACCATATCTGCTATAGCTTTTGAAACTTCTTTATGAGTTTTGCATTCAACAAAATTAACTTTATTAGGGTAAACTCTCCTATCCAATATCTTAACACATCCGTCATCATACCAAGCTACATTTTCAAATTGAAGCATAAAAGCTAATTCTTTATCTACCCTATTAATCATAAAAAACTCCAAAATAATGATTTTTATTGTTAATTGTTATAAACTTTATAAATTTATATTATCGATTATATTATCTACAAATTTCATAAACTTTTCTTCTTCAGAAAGTCTGTCTCTATATGATAAACATTCAATGCCTATATTTAAAAGAGTATACTCAATATTTCTTCTTATATCGTCATCAGAAACGGACTCTATTTCTTTCACTCTTGCACAGCCTGTAGTTCTTCTTAATAATTCAAGCCCGCATATACCAAAGCCTGTTTTTAATACTTCAAGCAAATAATATTCTATAAAATAATCATTTTGTACTGATATATCATTACTTTCATTTAAAAATTTGGCAATAAATTTATTCTTAAAAAGTCTTAAAATATCATCAATAACTTTAAAGAGGAATGAAATATAATTTTTATCTTTAGTAACATATAAATGATAAACATAAGAAAATATAAAATTAGCTATAATAGTACCTAAATCATAGCCTATAGGTCCGTAAAAGGCAAATTCACAGTCCATAACCTTTATATAATCTTCATCAACAAATATAGAACCTGTATGTAAATCTCCATGTATTAGAGACTGAGGATTATTCATAAATTCGTATTTTAATTTTGCCGCCTCTAATTGCAGCTGTTTATTATTATAAAGATTATCCTCAACAAATTTGTTTAATGATTCAGAAAAGACATTCTCTTTAAGTACATTAAAAAACGGTTCTCTAAAAACAAGCTCCTCGCTTATCTTACAAAGCTCTTTATTTGTGTATTTAATAACATTTTCTTTCTTAGTGAATGGATCCATAAAAAAATCTGCTGTAGATAATGTAGTTTCAACTAAAAAGTCTGTTATTTGTTCCTGCAAGTGATGATATATTTGTCCTTTCATAAGAGCATCTCTTAATATAAGAAAAGACTTTAAATCTTCCATTACGAATAAATTCATAACTTTATCTATGGAAATGATTTTCGGAGCTAAATCTGGTAGTATACTGCCGTAAAATGATAAAATCTCTGCCTCTCTTGCATTTCTGTTAATATCCAGTATTCTTCCTGAGGAATTGCTTCTAGTATGAACTCCTGCCTGTTTAAGTATTATTGAATCTTTGCCATTACTTATTCTATATACATAATTAATATTACCATCGCCTATTTCTTTACAAGTTATATTATCATCTTGAGAAAAATATTTTAATTTATTTTTAACATAAAGTAATACATCTTTTTCTTCCATTAAAAAATATTCATTAAAATTTGTCATAACTAAAACCCGTAATAAATTTCAATTTTTCTATAATATAGCATAAAAAGTATAAATATCAATATATTATATTTATATATTTTTACTATATAATATATTGATATCACATAAT
>CASEHG010000293.1 GCA_949287565.1 uncultured Brachyspira sp. | reverse complement strand
TTATTTTATACTTAAACAACTATATTTTGTAAACAATTATTTTTGAAAAAATATAATTGTTTAGGTATATATTATTAAAAATTGTAATATTTTCTATTTAGATTTAATTACATACCCCGCCCTTTATTCTTTATTGTTTTATTTTGCAATTCTAATTTTTATTATCTTTATAGTTTAATAAGAAATTATAGCACCCGCCCAAGTTTTTATTAAATTTAAAATGCATTCAACGCACGGTGAGCTAAACTTCATATATTGAAAAATTTAATATTCAAAATCAATTTATATTTTTAATTTTATTCAGCGTGCGGTGAGGAGATTATAAATTTAAATAACGCTAGGGTGGGCTTTATAATTACAGTAAAAGCTAAAAAGAAAAATAATGTAAAAATGACAAATTGAAGTTATAAATCAAAAAGGGTGGGCAAGTGAAAGTAAAATTTACTTTCACTTTTTATAAATTAAATACTATTAAAATCTTACTTTTACAGAATTAGCATGTGCTTCTAAACTTTCATGCTCTGCAAAATTGATTATATTATCTTTTACTTTACTTAAAGCATCCTTAGTATAGTATGTAATATAAGATTTCTTTATAAAATCATCTACTGATAATGGAGAAGCAAATTTAGCTGTTCCGCTTGTAGGTATTACATGGTTTGCACCTGATAAATAATCTCCTAATGCTTCCGGTGTATAATCTCCTAAGAATATAGAACCTGCATTTTTTATTTTGCTTAATACAGAGAAAGGCTCTTTTATGCTTATCTCTAAATGCTCCGGTGCTATTTCATTGCTTATATATATTGCTTCATCTATAGTTTCGGTTATTATTATTCTACCGTTATTTTCTATAGATTCTAAAGCTATATCTTTACGGCTTAATTTTTCTAATTGTTTGTATAATTCTTCTTTTGTTTTTTCCGCTATTTCTCTAGATGTTGTTACTAATATGCTTGAAGCTAATTTATCATGTTCAGCCTGTGCAAGCATGTCAGAGGCTATATGTATATGATTTGCTGTTTCATCTGCTATTATTAATACTTCGCTAGGACCAGCCACCATATCAATAGAAACTTCACCGTATACAAGCCTTTTAGCCATAGCAACATATATATTTCCCGGTCCTACTATTTTATATACTTTTGGAATAGACTCTGTGCCATAACTTAAAGCTGCTATTGCCTGAGCACCTCCTGTTTTGAATACTCTGTTTACTCCTGCTATTTTTGCTGCTGCTAATATATTATCATTTATTTTTCCTTCTTTATTTGGAGGAGATACCAATATTATTTCATTTACTCCGGCTACTTTTGCAGGTATTACATTCATAAGTACTGTAGAAGGATAAACTGCTGTGCCTCCTGGAATATAAACTCCAACTTTTTCTATTGGGTTTATAATCTGTCCCATTACTATTCCGTCTTCTTCATTTGTTATATAACTATTTCTTAATTGTTTTTTATGGAACTTTTCTATATTGTTATAAGCTAGATTTAATGTTTCTTTAAACTTATCATCAACTCTGTTATATGCTTCTTCTATTTCTTTTTCTGTTACTTCTAAAGTATCTATTTCAGCATTATCAAACATTTTAGCGTATTTCTTTAACGCATTATCTCCGTTTTGTTTTACATCTTCTAATATAGCTTTAACTTTCTCATTAACATCATCATGACTGAATTGGCTTCTTAATAATATATCATCTAATGATTTGCATTCTTTATAATTAATTACTTTTATCATAAAACTTCCTTATAAAACTTCTTCTATATTTTTTACTATAGTTTTTATTAAATCATTTTTAAACTTATAGCTTACTTTATTAACTATTAATCTTGCACTTATATAATCAATAATTTCTTTTATCACTGTGAGATTATTTTCTCTTAAAGTACTTCCTGTTTCTACTATATCAACAATTACATCAGAAAGATTAAGTATAGGAGCTAATTCAATAGAACCGTTTAATTTTATTATTTCAACATCTCTGTTAATAGAATTAAAATAATTTTTTGATATATTAACATACTTTGTAGCAACTCTTAATCTTCTTTCTATATCCTCTTTATATCCATTTACAGAGGCCATACAAACTCTGCATTTTCCGAATTTCAAATCAAGAAGTTCGTATACATCATGATTATTTTCAAGAAGTATATCTTTTCCCACAATACCTATATCAGCAACCCCTTTCTCAACATATATTCCAACATCAGAAGGTTTTACTATTAGATATCTCACATTTTTATCTTTATTTTCAAATACTAATTTTCTATTATCTTCTAATAGTTCTTTATTTTCATAACCTATTTTTTCAAATAGAGTATATACTTTATTTACTAATCTTCCTTTTGGTAATGCTATATTAATCATAATCTGTATTCTTTAATATATTTTAAATTTTAGAAAATATTATA
>CASEHG010000292.1 GCA_949287565.1 uncultured Brachyspira sp. | reverse complement strand
TTAGCACTAATATTTTCTATTTCTAAATTCTGAACCTGTAAGGCCATTTTATTTTTCTCAATAATTTTTATTGGCATATAAGGAGAACGTCCAGGTGTTCCATAAGTAGCAATATCTCTGGTTAAATCTACTTTACCGCCTTCTACTCTAGGAGCATAACTATTATCATTTGCTATAGATAAAGTACACCAAGGATATATCTCTATAGTACCGTCAGAATGAACTATACCAACAGGATCATACTCATAAAAATAAGTAAATCCGTCAACAGCAAATTTAACCTGTTCATTTAAAGTAGCACTATCAGCACTAGCCTCCCATCCCAACTCAACTGCCCCCCATTCCATAGGTGCAGGTATTCCTAAAATTGATTTCCATTTAACAGGTATAGCAAAAGCAAATACCAATTTAGAATAACTATCTATTGCTATTAAATAATTATCTGTTTCAAGTCCGGCACTTCCTGTAAATCTATAAAACCAAAATCTTTGTAATCTTTCACTTTTATTATATGCACTTGTAGAACTGAAAGTAGGATTCATATTTTTATACATATAATATTTTACTTTACTTACATTGAATCCAGCAGCTTTGGTATTAGTACCATCATAATAATATTCATTTCTTAAAGGATCTTTTAATTTCCAAGTATCATCTTTTATAAGCATGTATGTAGGTTCATTTTTTAGGCCGAAAGAAGCTGCAATTACATATTCATTATCAAGATCAAGAGTAAATCCATTATAATCAGGCTTATTCCAAGGCTTTTTTCCGTCATCATTATTAACAGGGTCTTCTTCAGGTTTTAAAATATTCTCTCCGCCAATATCAGGCTCTTCTGTTTTATCTCCTCCGCCTGTAGAACCCATTTGCTGATAATAATATCTTGGACTGAAATGACTTCCGCAAGTAGTTAAAAATATTAAATTGAATATCAATAATAAAATAATAAATAAAGTATTTCTCATAAAATAAATTCTCAAAATAATTTTACTTAATAATTATACTAATAAAATAAATTAAGTAAACAATATTTTTATTGATTATTCTACTAATTATAAACATAAAAAACGCCCAAGACCTTGCCTAAACAAAGCCTTGGACTAAACACTATATTAAAAAACTATCCTATGGATCAAAACTATATAATACCTGCTATTCTTCCTGCAATCTGATAGAAAGCAAAACTTACTATCCAAGCAACAGCTAAAGTATAAATCATTAAGAAAGGTATCCATTTATTACCAATCTCAGCACCTATAACACCAATAGCCGCAAAACAAGGGAAATAAAGCAGTACAAAAAGAAGTAATGTATATGCCACTATAGGATTAAATACAGGGTCATTCTGTAATGATTCAGTAAGAACTGTTTCATCTCCATCTTCTATAGACTTAATCTGTGCTATAGTAGAAACAAATACCTCTTTAGCAGCACCTCCGGCAACAAGCCCAATACCTATTCTCCAATCAAAACCTAAAGGCTTTAATACAGGTTCTATAAATGTACCTATTTTACCAGCATAACTATTTCTTAAACCTTCAGAAGCTACTAATCTATCATATTCAGCAGTGATAACTTCTTCATCATTAGCATCTAATCCCTGACTAACAGCCAATGATTTAGCTTCCTGCATGAGTCTTGCATTATCTTCTTCTGTAGGAGTATATTGAGGGAATGTCATTAAAGCCCATATTATAACAGAAGCAGCAAATACATAAGTACCGGCTTTTTTAATATACATCCAGCCTCTGTCAAACATATGTCTTAATACAGCCTTGGCTCTTGGTATTCTGTATGGCGGAAGCTCCATAACAAAAGGAGTTTCCTCACCTTTGAAGAATGCTTTTCTGAATATGAATGCCATTATAAATGCCATAAATACACCAATCATATATATACTAAACATCACAGAAGCGGCCATTTTAGGAGCAAAGAAAGCACCTATAAACAATATATAAACAGGAAGTCTGGCACCGCAGCTCATAAATGTTGTAATCAATATAGTTACTACCCTATCCTTTTTACTTCTCAATGTTCTAGCTGCCATAACTGCAGGAATTGTACATCCAAAACCTAAGAAAAGCGGTATGAATGACTGACCATGCAAGCCTAATTTATGCATTATCTTATCCATTAAAAAAGCAGCTCTAGCCATATAACCGCAATCTTCTAAAAATGAAATTCCAGTGAACAATATCAATACCAATGGAAGGAATGATAATACAGCACCAACACCTCCTATAACACCATCAACAACAACAGACTGTATCAAACTGCCTTCAGGAAGTAAACTGCCTACAAATCCGGATAATGCCCCTATTCCAGCTTCAAGCCAGCCTTGAGGATAAGCTCCTACAGTAAATGTTACTTTAAATATCAGCCA
>CASEHG010000291.1 GCA_949287565.1 uncultured Brachyspira sp. | reverse complement strand
TGATGTAGTGATAATATGGTTTTTATTATTATAATATATATTAATTTAATATACTATTTGTAATAAAAAAAATAATTAAACTAAACTAAATTAAACTAAATTAAAGGAGTAGGGTATGAAGAAATATATTGCAGAGCCATTTAGAATTAAAATGGTAGAACCTATAAAAATGATTTCTAGAGAAGAAAGAGAACAAAAGATTAAAGAAGCAAATTACAATGTATTTGCTTTGAAAGCTGAAGATGTTTATATTGATTTATTAACTGATTCAGGTACAGGTGCTATGAGCGATAAGCAATGGTCTGGAATTATGATGGGTGATGAATCATACTCTGGAAGCAGAAGTTATTTTCATCTTATGGATGTTGCTAAATCTATATTCGGATACAAATATTTTCAGCCTGTTCACCAAGGAAGAGCTGCAGAAAAGGTATTGCTTCCTAATATAATTAAAAAAGGTCAGTATTCTATTTCAAACATGCATTTTGATACAACAAGAGGACATGTTGAATTAGCAGGCGGTATAGTTGTAGACTGTGTTTGTAAAGAGGCTTTGGATACAGAGAATTATTTTGATTTCAAAGGTAATATGGATGTAGAAAGACTTGAGAAATTGATAAAAGAATATAAGCCAGAGAATGTTGGTATTATTATAATGACAATTACTAATAATACTGCAGGAGGTCAGCCTGTATCTATACAAAATATCAAAGAAACTTCAGAAGTAGCTAAGAAATATAATATACCTTTTATTATAGATGCTGCAAGATATGCTGAAAACTCTTATTTTGTTAAGAAAAGAGAAAAAGGCTATGAAAATAAATCCATAAGAGAAATAGTAAAAGAAACTTTCCAATATGCTGACGGATTTACTATGAGTGCCAAAAAAGATGCTATAGTTAATATGGGAGGATTAATAGGTATAAAAGACAATGAGGCTTTATTTGAAAAAGTGAAAATATCTACTATTCCTAATGAAGGTTTTGTTTCTTACGGCGGATTATCAGGAAGAGATTTGGAAGGTCTTGCTATAGGTTTAGATGAGGGATTAGACTTTGATTATTTAAATTATAGAATAGTACAGATTGAATATTTAGGAGATATATTAAGAGAAGCTAAAGTACCATTCCAATATCCTGTTGGAGGACATGCTTTATTTGTAGATGCTAAGAAAATGCTTCCTCATATTCCTTATTATGAGTTTCCTGGACAGGCTTTGGCTATAGAATTATATAGAGAAGCTGGAATAAGAGGCTGCGATATAGGTTCTTATATGATAGGAAATGATCCTAAAACAGGAAAACAAATAGAAGCTGAATTGGAATTAACAAGATTGGCAATACCTAGAAGAGTTTATACTCAGGCGCATATGGATATTATTGCTGAGGCTTTGATATCAATAAAAGATAGAGCTTCTTCTATAAAAGGATATAGAATAACTTGGGAGCCTCCTATATTAAGACATTTTACTTCTAAATTGGAGCCTTTATCTTAATAAAAAGTAAGTGTGTCATATATGAAAAAAGAAAGAGGAAATTTCAGCGGTTCTATAGGTTTTATTATAGCTTGTATAGGTTCGGCGGTTGGAATAGGTAATGTTTGGATGTTTTCTTGGAGAGTAGGGCAGTTCGGCGGAGCAATATTTATTATATTGTACTTTTTCTTTGTTATTGCTTTAGGTGTAATAGGTTTAATAGGCGAATTTACATTGGGCAGAATGAACAGAACAGATCCTATAGGTTCTTTTGAAAATGCTTTAAAAACCAAGAATAAGAATTTCGGTGGTATCATAGGTATTATTCCTATGATTGGATCGCTTGGCATTGCTATAGGATATTCTGTAGTCGTAGGCTGGATATTAAGATATACTGCAGGTGCCATAGACGGAAGTTTATTTTCATCTTCAGATATTGGACTATATTTTGTAGCTCTTATAACTGATTTTGGAAGCGTACCTTGGCATATTATGGGAATAGTTATTTGCGTTATTATATTAATTGGCGGGGTAAGTAAAGGAATAGAACTTACTAATATGTTCTTAATACCTCTATTCTATATATTATTTATTATATTATTAGTGAGGGTATTAACTTTACCTAATATAAAAGATGGAATATATTATTTATTATTCCCAGATTGGCAAATTTTATCTAATCCTAAAGCCTGGGCTATGGCACTTGGTCAGGCATTTTTTTCTTTGTCTTTAGCTGGAAGCGGAATGGTAGTGTATGGTTCATATTTGAAAGATGATATAAATATACCAAAGGCGGCAGTTCAAACAGCTATTTTTAGTTCTTTGGGGGCT
>CASEHG010000290.1 GCA_949287565.1 uncultured Brachyspira sp. | reverse complement strand
TTCTATAATAGTTATATTTGGTTCGGAAAATAGAAAGCTAAGATTTTTCGGTGAAATACTGATGGGATTCGGTATGATATTCTACGGACTTATACTTATGAAAACTGCTTTTGAAGGTGTAAGAGGTTCGGAAGATTTTGAAAAAGTTTTTTTAATGGCTAATGCTGACACTATGTATGGAAGATTCCTATGTGTAGTAATAGGTATGGTTGTAACAGCTATAATACAGTCAAGTAGTGCTGCTTTAGGTGTAACTATATCATTAGCTTCCGTTGGTTTGATAGATTATCCTACAGGTGTGGCATTGATATTAGGACAAAACATCGGTACAACAATCACAGCAGTTTTAGCTACTCTTGGAGCTTCAACTAATGCTAAAAGAGCTGCTTTGGTGCATTGTTTATTTAATATATTCGGTGTTATATATATGTTCTTCCTATTCCCATATTATATTAAATTAGTTGATATCATTGTTGGTCTTATGAATATAGGAGATCCTAATCTTGTAGTAGATAATAAATATGTTAATATATCATTTTATATAGCAGCTGCTCATACTATGTTTAATATTATAAACGTTATAGTATTTTATTTTTTAACAGAGAAATTAGAAAAGATAGTTTGTATTATTATTAAAGAAAAAGAAGATGAAAAGCATGTTAGTGTTCTTTCTGATAAACTTCTTAATATGCCTGTTTCTGCTGAAATAGAAGTAAGAAAAGAAGTAACATATATGGGCGATATTGCTAAAAAAATGCTTGCAAGAATAGAACAATTATTTGATAATCCAAGCGAAAGACTTCTTACGAAGATAAGAGATCATGAAAAAATGCTTGATAATACGGATCAGGAAATTCATGCCTTCTTGTTAAAATTACTTGGTAAAAATACTTTGAACTCAGCAAATATTGCTTCTCTTATTAATATAAGCACATATTATGAGAATTTAGGTGACAATTTAAAAGATTTAGGAAAGGCAATCATTAAAGGAAATGAAAAGAAAACATTATTTAATGAAACTCAAAAAGAAGATATAATAAAAATGCTTCATAATAATAAAGATTTTATAGATTATTTATCAGGATTAATACTTCAATATTATTCTTTGAATAGAGAAAAAACTTATGATGAGGCTATGGAAAAATATCATCAAATTAAGGGCTTTTATTATGAAGCTAGAGAAAGACATTATGATAATGTTGATAAGTCATTGATACCGGCTTTAAATGCCCATTTATATGGTGATGTATTAGTATATTTCAACCGTTCTATAGGAAATTTAGTTAATATAGTAGAGGCAATAACAGGAAAAGATAAATAAAATTTTTAGGGGGAGGATTTTGAAAAAAGTCTATATTGCAGGACATAAAGGGTTAGTAGGAAGTGCTATAGATAGAGTTCTTACTAAGAATGGTTATAATAATATATTAAGAAAGACACATTCAGAATTGGATTTGAGAAATAAAGAAGATGTCTTTAATTTTTTTGAGAAAGAGAAACCTCAGTGGGTGTTTTTATCTGCTGCTAAAGTAGGCGGAATATACGCTAACAATACATATCCGGTTGATTTTCTATTATATAATTTGCAGATACAAAATAACATAATAGAAGCATCATATAAATATAATGTTGAAAAATTAATGTTTTTAGGTTCAAGCTGCATATATCCTAAAGAATGTCCGCAGCCTATAAAAGAGGAATATTTGCTTTCAGGATATTTAGAAAGTACAAATAGACCTTATGCCTTAGCTAAAATTGCCGGCATAGAATTATGCGATGCTTATAACAGACAATATAATACTGATTATATAGCTGTTATGCCTTGTAATCTTTATGGTATAAATGATAATTATCACCCTGAAAATGCTCATGTTATACCAATGCTTATTAGAAGATTTCATGAAGCTAAAATAAATAATTTGAAAGAAACTACCATTTGGGGAAGCGGTACTCCTTTAAGAGAATTTATGTTTTCTGATGATTTAGCGGAGGCTTGTCTTTACTTGATGGAAAATAAAAGTCATGAAGATATAGGTAAATTTATAAATATAGGTTCAGGAAAAGAAGTTACAATTAAAGAATTGGCTGAATTGATTAAAAAGGTTATAGGTTTTGAAGGTGAAATAAAATTAGACAGTTCCAAACCTGATGGTACTATGAGAAAATTGCTTGATGTATCTAAAATTAATTCATTAGGCTGGAAATATAAAACAGAACTTGAAGAAGGTCTAAAAATAGCTTATAACGATTTTTTGAAAAATTATAATAAATAATAGGAATATTAAAGATGAAAAAAGCACTTATAACAGGAATAACAGGACAAGATGGTTCTTATTTAACAGAACTTTTATTAGAAAAAGGTTATGAAGTACATGGAATTATTAGAAGAAGTTCTTCTTTTAATACTGAAAGAATAGATCATCTATATAGTGATCCTCATATTAATGATGTAAAAATGTTTCTTCATTATGGAGATTTATCTGACAGCTCTAATTTATCAAGATTATTAGAGAGAATACAGCCTGATGAGATATATAATTTAGCAGCTCAAAGTCATGTAAGAGTAAGTTTTGATATGCCTGAATATACAGCTGATGTTACAGGACTTGGTACAATAAGATTATTGGATGCTATTAAAGAAACTCAAATAAAAACAAGATTTTATCAAGCGTCAACTAGCGAATTGTATGGAAAAGTAGTAGAAACTCCTCAAACAGAAAAGACTCCTTTCTATCCTAGAAGTCCTTATGCTTGTGCTAAAGTATATTCATATTGGATAACTGTAAATTATAGAGAAAGTTATGATATGTATGCTTGTAATGGTATATTATTCAATCATGAAAGTCCTAGAAGAGGAGAGACTTTTGTTACTAAGAAAATTACGCATGCTATTGCTAGAATTCTTAATAAAGAACAGGATAAATTGTATTTAGGAAACTTAGATTCTAAAAGGGACTGGGGATATGCTAAAGATTATGTTGAGGCTATGTGGCTTATGCTTCAGCAGGATAAGGCTGATGATTATGTTATAGCTACAGGTGAAACACATTCTGTTAGAGAATTTTTAGATGAAGCTTTCGGACTCGTTGGACTCGATTGGAAAAAATATGTAGAAATAGATCCTAGATATTACAGACCTGCTGAGGTTGATCTTTTACTTGGTGATCCTACAAAGGCAAAAGAAAAATTGGGATGGCAGCCAAAAACTACTTTTAAAGAATTAGTAAAAATAATGTTGGATTATGATTTGAAAAGTGTTGGTTTAAGTTTAGATAAATTTAAAAATTAAATATTTTATGAGTGATAAATTAAAACTAAAAAAAAATTTAATTGAATATTTAGTATGGCCTATTCCATTTAAAAAAATTAGAAATAGTATAAGAATTAATTCTGTATATTTAAAAGATTTAGGTTATAAGATAAATTATAATCATTATAAAAATACCATAAAAGGTAAAAAAACTTTTTTTGTAAGAAATGATTGGCCTGTTAATGAAAAAGAATTTGAATATAATGGTTTTTATCATTTAATAAAAAATGACTATATTAATGATTTAGAGATAAGTTATAATGCTGATATAGAATATTTTGGTCCTGTAGGAAGCAGATATTTTTTAGAAAATTCTAAAGCAAAAATAAAAATTTTTTATACCGGTGAATGCGTATCTAAAAATGCTATAGATAAGGTTTGGCAACAATATTCTGATAATTGCATTAATGATGTTGATTTATCTCTCAGTTTTGACAGACTAGATGAAAATAAATATAAAAACTATGTACGTTTTCCTATTTGGATAACATATAATTTTCATGGTTTATTAGATAAGAAAAATAATAATAAAGATAATATAAAAAAAGTTATAGATGATATTAATAATGCTAAATCAAAAAAGAATAAATTTGCTTCATTAGTTGCTAGTCATGATATTACTAATATAAGAACTCAAATGTATAATCAAATAATAAAAATAGATTCTATAAATTGTCCTGGAAAATTATTCCATAATGATGATACATTAAAACAAAATTTTAATAATGATAAAATAGAATATTTAAGAGATTTTAAATTCAATATATGTCCTGAAAATACTATTAGTGACGGATATATTACAGAGAAACTTTTTGATTCTTTTAAGGCAGGATGCATACCTATATATAATGGTGATGAGAATATAGAACTTGATTTAATTAATAAGGATGCTTTACTGTTTTTTAGAAAAGATGAAGATAATACAGAAATTATAAAAGAAATAGAAAAACTTCATAAAGATGATAAATTATTTGATGCTTTCCAGAAACAAACAAAGATATATGATTCTATGGTTGATTATATTTGGGATAGAAGAGTAAAAATATTAAATATATTAGAAACTGTTATAAATGAAAAACTTAAATAATATTATTTATTTACAGGTATTCTTAAAAATATTTCTGTCCCTATAGAAAGTACATTACTGTTTAATTTATTCCAAGCTTTTATTTCTGCTATATCAATATGAAATCTTCTTGCAATAATCCAAAGTGTATCGCCAGCTCTGACATGATACATTATATCTTTATATTCATAATCAGGAGGAGGCAAAGACTCAAAATAAACAAATTTACCTTCTCTTATTCTTTGCTGTTCTTCTTCATATTGAGCCAAATCAACCTGTTTAGCATTATCAAGTCCTTGAATAGGTATCATTACTTGCTGACCTATATTAAGACTTCTTGATTTTAATTTATTTATTTCTACTATGGCATTTATAGGTACACTGTAAAATTTAGAAAGATGAGAAAGAGTTTCATTCATTTTTACTTCATGTCTTCTGAAAGTAACTCTCTCTGAAGCTGGTATTTTAGCAAAAGTTTCATTAAATTTTTCTCCCAAACCTTCAGGAACTCTTAAAGGATATCTAACCATACCGGGAGGAGTTACTCCTCTTGCCAAATGAGGATTTAAAGCCTTCAGATCTTCAGTATCAGCATCTATCATCTTAGCTATAACAGATAAATCAGCAGCATCATCAACATAAACTAAATCACCTTGAGGAAATACAACTTTAGGTTTATTTATTTTAAAACCAAATTTTTCAGGATTTTTTGCTATTATAACGGCAGCAACATATTTTGGTATATATTCTTCAGTTTCTTTTGGAAGTACACCAGCTTTTAATAAATCTTCAAAATCATTGCTTTTTACTTCTCTTATAGCCCTTGATATTCTTCCTCCTCCTGCATTATAAGCTATTAAAGCTATTACCCAAGATTTAAAGTTTTTATCGAGTCTTACTAAGTGATCAGCAGCAGCTTTTGTAGAACGTTCAGGATCGAATCTGTCATCGGACCAATAGTTAACTTTAAGATTATATATAGCACCTGTCATAGGCATAAACTGCCAAAGCCCAGCTGCACCTGCATGAGAAACTGCCTGAGGATTGAAATCGCTTTCTATTATAGGTAAATAAACTAAATCTTCAGGTACGCCTTTTTCAGCAAATACTTCTTTTATATAAGGAAGATATATTTGAGATCTGTCTATAATTTTCTGCATATAGTTTTTCCAGCTTCCCTGATATCTATTAATATAATATGAAACTCTATCGCTTCTAAAATTATTTACATCAAAACCTCTAAGCTCAACAACTTTTATATCGCGTCCAAGTGACTCTCCAAAAACACTAAGTTCGTATAAATTTACTCCATCTAATGCTTTTCTTATATACATATCAAAAGTGTCGCAAGAGTTTGCAAATAACATTATTATTATAAGGAAAATAATTACTATATGCTTTTTTATATTTTTAATAATAAACCTACCTTAAAATTATTGATATATTTAACATTATTATTGAAAGATTTTCAAGTTATTTTTACATTTTAAAATCGGATATTATTGCAAATAAATTTAATTTATAAGAATATAATGATATTTTTATAGTTTTGTTATAATATGTAACGTTTTACTATGATATTATTGTATAATTTTTGAAAATACTATTTTATAATATGAAGTTATATGGAGTTAATAGAGAATATAATTTTCTCAATTAACTCCGCTGTTAATTATTATTTTGAGCAGAATGTTATTTGTTGATTTAAATATTTTTTATTCTGTATTTCATCAACAAAAGCTATGGCATAATCAGCATAACTTATTGCACTTTCACCTTTGGAATTGAAAAGTAATTCATTATGTCCTATGTTATATTGTCCTGTTTTTTCTCCATCAGCTTGGAAATCTGCAGAAGGTGATATGTAAGTCCATAAAACATCTTTTTTACTTTTTAATATATCAAATGCCTTGATAGAGCTTACAGCTACACCCATAAAAATATCTGGAAAATCAGGAGTATCTTTTAATATCATAGTATGCTCTTTATTTACATATAAACTTCCGGCACCTCCTATTACCATTAATCTAATATTGGTATTGGCAAGTATTTTACATAAATGCTCTATAACTAATGAATGCTTATCAAGCTCTTTTTCTTCCCATACTCCGAATGCACTTACTACAGTATCGAATTCTTTCAAATCATCTTTTGTCAAATCAAATAAATCTTTTTCTATAACTTTTGCTTTTGAATTATTTATTTTTGTTTTATCTCTTACTATGGCTGTAACATCTAGCCCTCTTTCTAATGCCTCATTCATGATTAATTTTCCGGCTCTTCCGTTTGCTGCTATTATTGCAATTTTCATTTTAATTCTCCTTTTTATATAAAATATTTTCTTTAATTAAAGAGTTATAATAGCTATTGTTACAATTATAATAACATAATTTAGTTGTAATGTCAAGTATTACAACTAAATATATTTTTATATTTGCATTAATAGTATAAATATATTATAATTTTCAAATAGTTTTAAGGGTAATTTTTATGAAAATTAGTTCGAGATTTACAATAGCAGTTCACACATTACTTTGCATATTAGAATTTAAAGATGAGAAAATGACATCAAGTCTTATATCAGATAGTGTAAATGTTAATCCTGTAATAATAAGAAATATTTTAATACAGCTTCAAAAGGCAGATATTATTACGGTTAAAAGAGGAACAGGCGGTATTTCTTTAAATAGAAAAATAGAAAATATAAATTTGCTTGATATATTCAATGCCGTAGAAAGTTTAGATGATAATAAACTTTTTAACTTTCATGAACATCCAAATAAAAAATGTCCTGTAGGAAGCAGAATCAATGATATACTTCAGCCTAAACTAGATGATGTGCAGCATGCTATGGAAAAAGAGCTTAAAAAAACTACATTAAAAGATATTTATAAGAGTTTCAAAAATTAATATCTTTTTACAAAATTACAATATTTAGTATTTATATAATAAATATTTATAGTATTATTAAGGATATATTTTTATGGAAAAAGAGAACGTTAAAGAAAATGTGAATGGTAAATTTGAACATTTTCTAAAAGCAGTAGAATTTTTAGGTAATAAACTTCCTGATATAACTATTTTATTTTTGATAGCATTTTTTATAATGGTTATACTATCTTGGATATTATCGCATTTCACATTTAATTATTTTCATCCTACAACAGGAGAACAAATAAAAATTATAAATATGCTTGCTCCTAATGAATTAGCAAAATTTATAACTAAAATGATAAGTAATTTTGTGAGTTTCCCTCCTTTAGGTATAACACTTGTAGGAACATTGGGAATAGGTGTAGCTAATGGCAGCGGATTCATTAGAATGATTATAATTAAAATATCAAGCGTAATACCAAAAAAAGCTGTTACTCCTGCTGTAATGTTTATATCTATATTAAGTCATATAAGTTCAGATTCAGCTTATGTTATATTAATGCCTGTAGCTGCTATGATGTTTTTTTCTTTTGGTAAGCATCCATTAGCGGGAATTTCTGCTTCATTTGCAGGACTTGCCGGAGGACATTCAGCAAGCTATACTCCTTCAATAATAGATCCTATAATGCAGGGATTTACTCAAAATGCAGCAAGAATGATAGATCCTACTTATACGGTTAATGTTTTATGTAATTATTTTTTAAGTTTCTCATCAACATTTGCTGTAATTTTAGTAGGCTGGTTTGTAACTGATAGAATAGTAGAGCCTTTTTTATGGAGGACTATGCCTATTGATAAAGATGCTACTGTAGAAAACACTGATATATCTTTAGTAACTAAAGAAGAAAATAGGGCTTTCAAAATTGCAGTATTAGTTTTAATATCAATGATTATTCTTTTAATAGCTTTGCTTGTACCTAAAAACTCTTTATTAAGATCCCCTGACGGAGAATTAACTACACCAGATGCTCCTATTATGCAGGCGATAGTTCCGGTGATATTTTTATTTTTGACAATACCGGGATTTGTATACGGAAAATTAACTAATAAATTTAAAACATCAAGAGATTTCAGCGGTGCTATGGCTGACAGTATAAAAAATTTAGCATCATTTTTAACTTTTGCTTTTTTCTGTTCTCAGTTTTTATATATGTTTGGAAATTCAAATGTAGGTACATTAATGGCTATATCAGGAGCTGAGTTTTTGAAATCCTTAAATATGCCTCCTCAAATAACCATTGCAGGTATTATTTTGCTTACAGGAGTATTGGATATATTGATAAGTTCTGCTTCATCTAAATGGGCTATAATGGCTCCTGTTCTTGTTCCTATGCTTATGGCTGTTGGTATATCTCCAGAATTGACACAAGCCTCATACAGAGTAAGCGATTCAGCTATGAATATTGTAACTCCTATGTTCTCATTTTATCCTTTGATTATTTCTTATTGTAAAAAATATTGTAAGAAAACAGGAGTTGGTACATTATCCTCAATGATGATACCTTATAGTATAGGAATATTTATTGCATTGCTTATAATGCTTTATGGTTTCTGGGCATTGAATATACCTATAGGATTTAATAGCGGATATGTTTATCCTCCTGTTCATTAATATTTTTTAGTATAAAGGTTCATAAATGATTAGCGATGAAGATATTAAAAAATTTCAAATAGATAGTTTTTTTAAATATGTAAAAATACCAAGTCAGAGCAAAGGAGGTTCAAATACCATTCCAAGTTCTGAAGGACAAATGAAACTTGCTGGTATTCTTGCTGATGATTTAAAAACTTTGGGATTAAAAAATATTGTATTGAATGATAATGCTATAGTTACAGCATTGCTTCCTAAAAATAAGAATAATGTACATTCTATTGGGTTTGTGGCTCATCTTGATACTGTTGATATAGGACTTGATGGAAATGTTAACCCTCAGATATTAAATTTCAAAGGCGATGATTTTTATTTGAACAAAGAAAAGAATATAATATTTAAAGTATCAGAACATAATGAAATAAATAATTATATAGGCGAGGATATTATATTTTCAGACGGAACTAGCGTACTCGGGGCAGATAATAAAGCGGCGATAGCTACTATTATGTCGGCATTAAAATATATCATAGAAAATAATATAGAACATGGGGATATATACATAGCATTTGTACCTGATGAGGAGATTGGACTTTTAGGTTCTAAAGAATTAGATTTGAATGTGTTTAAACCAGATTTTGCATACACAATAGATTCATGCGAAATAGGGGAGATTGTGTATGAAACATTTAATGCTGCTACTGCCATTATAAATATAGAAGGAGTAACTGCTCATCCTATGAGTGCTAAAAATGTATTGGTAAATCCTATATTAATAGCTATAGATATAGCTAATGAATTTGACAGAAAAGAAACTCCGGAATGTACAGAAAAAAAGGAAGGTTATATTTGGGTTCAGGGAATAAGCGGAAATCAGAGAAATGCATCTTTAAGATTAAGTATAAGAGATCATAATAAAACTCTTTATGAAAATAAAAAATCAAAGGTAAAAGAGGCTGTTGAAAAATATAGAAAATTAAATCCTAGAGCTAATATAGAATTGAATCTTAAAGATGTATACGGCAATATATCAGATTCTATAAAAGATGATAGATTTGCAATAGATGTTATGTATGAGGCTATGAAAAATCTTAATATAGAGCCTAAAACTTTATCTATGAGAGGAGGTACAGATGGTTCTGTTTTATCATCTAAAGGGCTTCTCACTCCTAATTATTTTACCGGTGCTCATAATTTTCATTCTATATATGAGTTTTTGCCTGTATCTTCATTTTATAAGAGTTTACAAACTACCATTGAAATAATAAAAATATGTTAACATTTCTAAAATATAAATGTTAACATATTTCTTTATAAAAATTCTATTTATTTTATAATATAAAGTATTAAATGAAATACCAATTTATGCCTGTTGCGGATCTAAAATTAACAGGAATTGAAATACTTCCGCTACTATTTACACCCATTTCAAAATACCATTCCAAATCTTTTATAGGATGCAGCTTTACCTCAGAATAAGCTCCCCAAGTAAGTGTGTGAATAAGTTTACTGCTTTTTTTACCTTCATATATTATTTTATAACCCAAACTAGGTTCAAAATATAAAGTTACAAATTCAGAATTTGCATACAAAGATAATGCAGGTGTTATTCTTAAAATATATGGGTTTGATTCATAAACTTCACCGGTATCATATGAATATAATATTCTGCTATGAGATTGTACATTTACTAAATTTTCTACATTATTATCAATTAATCCCTTTCCCTTTGCATCCAATGCAGAAGCATATAATATTTTTATAAAAGGGTTAATCCAAACATCATTAATGGTAGTAGGAAGAAAATAAAATCTTAACTCTAATCCAAAAGAAGAAGCAGAATTAATAATAGTTTTATTTTTATATGAATTTTTTCCATAATTAATATAAAGTCTTACAGCATTAATTGAATCTTTACCAGTATAATATCTAATTTCTGTTGTTGTACTTAAACCTAAATAATTATAATTCTGAATATTTTTAGCACTTGATATTTGAAAAGGAATACATATTCTCAAACTATCATCTAATGCATTCAATAGAAGTACAGGAGTATGAACATCTAATTCATAATCTATATAAGTATAATTGTATCCTATACCAATACTTATAGGCTTTGAAGTATATGCCAAACCAACAGAAATTGTTGCATCTAATGATAATTTTCCATTATTAACATAATTCATTATATTGCCCCAAGATCCTGTATCAGCTTTAAAGCCTAAAGTAGCTCTGATATAATCATTGCCTAAAATAAATCCTAATTGATCTGTTCTAGCTCTAAGATGATTATTATCAACTAAAAAATCTATCCAATCATTATTATAGCCGTACATACCAAATACTGATGATGTAATAATGATAGATAATGAGATAATTGTAAGTAATGTTTTCATTTTTTATAGTTTCCTTTTTTTATATTTTTATATTGAAAGAAACGATTATAACAAATATAAAAATAATGTAAATACTATTTATAATTATATAATGTTTAAGAGCCATAGATATTGCACA
>CASEHG010000289.1 GCA_949287565.1 uncultured Brachyspira sp. | reverse complement strand
AGCAGTGCTGTAAAGTACTAATGATTTAGGCAATAAAGGTATGCTTCCATTTATATTAAATTTTGGATCATCTGGATCTATAGCGGATAGCTTTAGTCCTGTAATATCTCCATTGTTTATAGCTTCTATCCAATTAAGCAAAACTTCATTTATATCATTTCCAAGATTATATTTTGATAAAACATTCATAAGTCTTTCTTCACCTGTTAATGAAGGATCAGAATGTGCTATTTCTTTATAAATTTCCTGCTTTCCGCCTGTTTTAATATCAAGCCATTTCATAAACATTGATGAAGAAGCATAACTAATTAATACATGATTAGGAGTAAATACAAAACTCCTATCAGTATACATCAAATACCAAGAGTAAAAAGAATAATAAGTAGATGTGTTAAAAATATATTCTCTTTGTTCAGCCATAGGTTTTGAAAATATATGAGATGTAGATTCTGAAAGTGCTTCATTAAGCCATATATCCATTGCTTTGCCTTGCATTGCATTGTTATAATAGTTAATTAAATGCTGTAATTCATGCATCATAAGCCCTATTGTACTTTCACTGGTAGGAACATTAATATGTAAATATTCTCCAGGTACTCCAGCCTTACCGTATATTAAATCAGATGAACTAAAATATCCTCCCGTTATTGATGTGGTTGCATTTGTATTAAGGTTAGCCATTAAAAATATTACTTTTCCATTTCCATCAAAATCAGGAATTTCTCCATATATTTCTATTTCTTTAGGTACATAATTTTCAAATTCTCTTAAAAAAGATAATATATCCATTTTTGTGATGCCTTTATCAATCTGACTTTCTTCTACATAAATAATTGCATTTGCTGATTCAGCTATTTTTTTAAATGCTCCTTCAGCGGCTACCATACCTCCGATTGCAGCATCATTTATATTATAAGTGTATGTTTTTACTATTGCGTTATTAGGATCATAATATGTTATAGTACCATCATTAGGTGATGTAACTTTATTACCGCATGAAATAATAAACATAAATATGATAAATAAAAATGTATAGATTTTCTTCATAAATTATTCCTTATGACTTTTGATTTAAGTAAAAAAATAATATCGTTTACTTCATAGTAAATTTTTTTACTTATTATTACAATATGAAGTTATCAAATATTTTGAAAAAATAAAATTAATTTTTTATTAATATTGAATAAATTCAAAATAGATGTTATTGTATTTATAATAAAATTATTAGAGGTAAAAAATGAATAAAAAATTGAAATATATTATTTTTATTATTTCTGTATTAATTTTTATTTCAGGTTGTAAAAATAATGGTACAAATCCTAGCACTTTTGAAGAATTAGGAAAATATAGAGGAACTTGGGTTTCAGATAATTTTTATATATTAGATATTAATAGTTCTCAATGGAATCCGTCATCAGACACAATGACTATTAAAATAAATAGTGATACTGATGTAGTAGTTGATAATATTGCGGCTGATTCAGTTAAGCATTTACCTGATACAGTTGATAGTTACAATGTATATATTTCAGTTAATAATGTTCCTCCACAGTTTTCAGCGATTGGAATAGTTATTGAAGCTTATTATAGATTGGAATTTACTAGTTATAATTCGGCTTCAGCAACTATGCTTGTTAAATTTAAACAAGGAGAAATCTCTATGATTTTTGCAATGCAAAAAGCTGAATTAAAAAAAAGTAACTAATGATTTAGATTATATACAAAATAACCTGCTCTATATATGAGCAGGTTTTTTATTTGTAATAAAAATTGTAGATTCCCAAATTTTTATAATAGCTTTATATTGTTTGATAAAATAAGTTTTAATTAATTTATGTATTTAGGTAGTTTATAGGTAGTTTAATAGATAAAAAAATTAGTTGTTGATAGAGGTTTTAAAGCGAGATTTTTTATATATAATAAGAAGTTTATCACTAGCAATAATAAAAAAATCAGACTATTATAATTACTTATAACAGCCTGATTATTTTATATAATTTATATATTATCTTATTCTATCAATAAAATAATTATCTTTGAACATAGTCAATTCTGTTATATTATTGTATCTTGAATTT
>CASEHG010000288.1 GCA_949287565.1 uncultured Brachyspira sp. | reverse complement strand
TATTATAGTTCTTATATATAATAGCTTGTAAATTAACTGTATTTTTAGTATTTTGGATACATTTATATATATGCTTTAATTATTGAAATTTACCCATAATACTATACCTTATCAGCTATACTTTAATATCTCGTAATTCTCTGCCTGTCTTAATATATTATCCAAGGCTGTATTTTCAAACTCCTTAGGATATTTATGTATTTTCAAAAATCTCTTTATATCCATTTTCATTTTAGATCTTGTGGATTCCTTGCTCTGCCAATCTATATCTTCAGAGTTCTTTTCTATTATAACAGCCAATTCTTTAGCCATTGTTTTAATTTCTTCCTTATTATAGTCTGTATTTATAGGACTAAGCATAGCATCATACATAGCCTTTTCCTCATTGCTAAGCCCTAAATCATTTGCCTCTTTTTCTATATTATCCAAATCATCAGCAAGATTCAAAATCTCATCTATCACCTCAATATTATCTATAGCATTATTATTGTATCTTTCCATTATCTTTTTAATTCTGTCAGAAAATATTCCTGATTGTATTATGTTTACTTATATTTTATCATTTTATTTATTATTGATACTACTCATATACTATAAAAATACTATAGTTACAATACTGATTGATTTAAAAAGATAAAAGCCCTATATTTTATTAAAATACAAGGCTTTAAAAAATATCAAAATTAATATAATTATTGAAATTACCAATCGGTATATCTCTTATTTAAAGGATCACTGCATTCAATCATTTTATGACACATCTCTAATAATAATTTATTTTTCATATCATCATACTCTTTATTAAAAAATAAATTATTCTCCTCATTAGGATCTTTTTCTAAATCATAAAACTCTCCATATTCTTCATCTAAAAATATTGAAAGTTTATATTGTTTAGTTCTGTATGTTTTTATAAATATCCCCCTGTCATGGGCATCATAAGTGATAACAGCTCCTTTTTTATATTTTTTATTTTTATCTTCTCCTGTCAAAATATTTTTTAAGCTATGTCCCTGTATTCCATAAGGTATTTCTTTACCCAACATATCCAATACTGTAGGAACAATATCAATATTTTCTACTATTTCATCGCTTCTATTTTTTACTATTCCTTTACCATAAAATAATAATGGCACCTTTATCAAGCAATCATACATAAAAGGCCCTTTCCTTAAAAGTCCGTAATCTCCTAAATATTCACCATGATCGCTTGTAAATATTATTATAGTATTATCAAATTCATTTTTATCTTTTAGTTTATCTATTATTCTTCCTATCTGCGAATCTATAAAACTTATCATTCCATAGTAAAGTTTTTTTATCTCTTTTATTTCTTCTTCACTATAATTATGCTCTTCACCTCCTCCAGGCCAATAGCCTCTATCACCTTGTTTAGTTAAATGTTCAGGTCTTTTTTTATCCAGCTTTAATTTGCTATTAAGTTCTTTAGGCTCAATGTCTTTATAAATATCATAATATTTTTTTATAGGATCGAATGGATGATGAGGATCTACAAAACTAACCCACATAAATAAAGGCTTATCAAAATTAAAATTATCTATCTCATCTATAGCCTTTTGTGCTGTCCAATAGCTTTGATGTAATTCTTCAGGTATAGAATTAATTTCAAATTCCGATTTAGCCGGTATAACTTTATAATTTTTGGAAGCCAATTCATCTAAATATTCACCTTGTTTATCATCTTCAGTTATATGTGTTATATCAAATCCATAATATGTTTTATCTCTTTCTCTCACCCTATCTCTTTTAGGCACATCTTCCAACACTCTATCAAAATTTTTTAATTGAGGTCTGAAATGCATTTTACCAGAAGCAACATTAAAATAATTTTCTTCCTTTAAATAATCAGCTAAAGTTATTTCATCTTCATTCAACTCTGTACCTATATTCCAAGCTCCTATATTCATAGGATATCTGCCTGTAAATATTGAAGCTCTTGATGGAGTACATACAGGACTTGTACAAAAAGAATTTGTAAACACTGTTCCATTTTCTGCTAATTCATTTAATACTGGAGTTTTAACTTCATCACTTATATATCCTATAGAATCAGCACGCATTTGATCTGCTGTGATTAATATAATATTTGTTTTTTTACTCATATATTTTATCCTATACTTTATTCTTTTACAGCTCCGCCCATAAGTCCTGATATAAAGTATTTACTTGAGAATAAGAATGCTACTAAAACAGGAAGTACGGCAAAAATTGCACCAACCATAATTTGTCCGTAATCTATACGAGTATCACATTTTAATACAGAAAGTGCAACAGGCAATGTATACATATCTTCAGTATTTAGTATTATAAGAGGCCAAGTAAAATCACTCCATTGTCCCATAAAAATATATATTCCTAAAGCGGTAAGAGAAGGTATCATTAAAGGCATAACTATTTTAAAGAATATATATATTTCACTTGCTCCGTCTAATCTAGCTGCTTCTATTAATGCATCCGGTATACTCAAAAAATTCTCTCTCATTAAAAATACTCCAAATGCTCCGGCTAATCCAGGAAGTATAAGAGCAATATGTGTATTTTGTAAATTAGCAAATGTCATCATTCTATATAAAGGTATTAATCTGCTGTAAACAGGAATCATCATAGAAAGCAGTACGCAAGTAAATAAAAATTCTTACCCTTAAAATCAAATTTAGCAAAAGCATAACCTGATAATGAACATAAAAGAAGATTAACAACTGTAAATATTATTGATACCTTCAATGAATTAAACAATGCTGTCCATATAGGAATTCTATTACTAAGAGAGTTCAAATTTTCAAAGAAATAATTACCAAAAAATACGGGAGGTGTATTCATAAATATTTCTCCTGAACTTTTTGTTGCAGCTACAAACATAAAATAAATAGGATATATATATACTGAAAAAAGCTCCTATAGATAAAAATACATATAGTATTATAGTGATTATTTTATTCTTTTTATCCATTATTTTTTATCTCCTAATTTCAATTGTATGAAAGTCAAAGCACCTACTATCAACAATATTATTACAGATATTGTTGCCGCATAAGTCATATTTAAAGATACGAATGCTTGATTATATATATAAAGCCCCAGAGTCATCGTACCATTATTAGGACCTCCATTTGTAAGCAGGAATGGTTCTGTAAATAAATTCAATGTTCCTATAGTAGACATTATGGAAGTAAATAAAATTATTGGTTTCAAAGACGGTAAAGTTACATATAAAAATTTCTGCCAGGAATTAGCTCCGTCTATAGTTGCAGCTTCATAATAATCTTCCGGTATATTCTGCATAGCGGCAAGGAATAAAATCATATTATAACCAGTCCAACGCCAAGTAACAACAATAACTATAAGAAGTTTTGCCGGTATAGACTGCTTAAGCCAAGGTATAGCATCTATTCCAAATTTTGATAATACAAAATTGATTATTCCCCTATCCTGAAATATCAATAAAAATATCATACTATAAGCTACAGCATCAACCAAAACAGGTATAAAATATGAAGCTTCAAAGAAAGATTTTAATTTCTTGACACCTCTGTGAATAATACTTCCTAATTCTGTGAATAATACTTCCTAATAATGTAGAAGTAATAAGCATTATAGGAAGTCTTATTATATAGAAGATAAAAGAGTTAATTATTGCTGTTCTAAATATAGTATCACCAAAAAGCCTTTGATAATTTTTTATTCCGTTAAATACAAACTCCCCTCTTCTTTGCGTCATAAAACTCAATACTATCGTTTCAACAAAGGGCCAAAAATTGAACAATATTAAAGTAATAATGACAGGAATTTATAAATAGAATCCGAATCTCCTAGAATATTTTTTCATTATTCCTCCAATTAGAATTTAGTATTTAATTTTAATGATAGCATTCAACTATTTTAAAATCAAATTTGCTTTAAAATAAAATAATTTCTTATTGTTGCTATCAATAAATTTTTATTTATATAATAAAAAATCTCAAATATCTATTAGATAAAGTTATTAGCTTATTCTTTATAGATTTAAAAGCCAATAACATAATTAATATATTTGATTATATATACAATATAGTAAAAAAGATTAGAAAACTCAAAAAATAATTTTACCGCATTAATACGGAAGTTAAGTTATTTATTATAATGAAACATATTTAATAAAAAATAAACAGTTAGTTCACATATAAATAAAGCAAACTAACTGTTATAAAACTATTATAATAAATTTATATTTTTATTATTTAGCCATTTCTACACCTGTAGAATTTTGTAACTGCTCGGCTGTACTTTGAAGAGTTTTTTCTACATCTGCTTTATCATTTACTATAGCTTGATATGCTGATTCCATAAGAGTTTGTGCCTCTGGGAATGATTCTGTATATTTAGCTGATAATGGCATAGCTTTTACTAACTCAGCTAATAATTCATTGAAACCTGCACCGAAATAAGGATCGGATTCTAAAAATTTAGCATCTTCATAAGTAGGTAAATATGTAGGTATCAATCCATATTGCTTATAAGCTATTAATTGTCCTTCTATTTTCATCATCGCATTTTTAACAAATTCTATAGAAGCTGTTTGTTTTACAGGATCACCAACATTAACTATTGCACCTGAAGCTCCTCCCCATATAGAAGTTCTTGGCTGTCCTTCAACTAATACTGGTAAGAAAGTAGCTTTCCATTTTCCTTTCATTTCAGGAGTCTGATCTTTCAAAGT
>CASEHG010000287.1 GCA_949287565.1 uncultured Brachyspira sp. | reverse complement strand
GCTTCTTTTTCTAGGTCTATATCTATATCTTCATAGAGGAAGAATATTGTAAATTCATCATAATTAGGAAGTTTTTTAAGCTCAGTAATGAATTCTATAACATTTATCCATACAAGATTAGGATTAAATACTAAAATTTTTACACTATATTTATATATTTTACTTATAAGTTCATATAAATTTTCAGCTATGAATACTTTTATAGAAGAACTTTCTAAGGTAGCTTTTAGTTTGTTCAATCTATTATTATCATCATCTATAATTATAGCTGAGTAATTCATAGGCACACTCATTATTTATAGTAATTTAATGTGCCGAGAGAGGGACTCGAACCCTCACTGAGTTGCCTCAGGCAGATTTTGAGTCTGCTGCGTCTACCAATTTCGCCATCTCGGCATATGTTTATATAAAACATATAAATTTTAGTATTTTAATGCTTAGATTATAAATTATACTGAATAAAAATCAAGTATTATATTATAGATTTTTTCTTTTTTTATAGTTATATGTTTTATTTATTGTAAAATATGGTAAAATAACTATACGAGAAGGTTGTTTATTATGAAGATTACATTAGATATGTCTATATCAAAACTGCTTGATGCTTTTGATAGGGAATTTGGGGTATCATTAGGAATATATAAAGGGGCCCATAAATCTGACAATATTAAATTATTTGAAATATCTGATCCTAGAAAAAATCAAAAAGCTTTTATAGTTATTAATAAAGATACTAGTGTAGAAAGTGCCGAAGCTATGTTTAGAAATACATTCGGAATAAGAGTTCAAGTAAAAGATAAGAATGGAAATACAGTAAGTCAGGAAAGTACATTAGGAGGAATTAGAAAATTAGATAAAGGTTTTGTTGATGGTAATAATGAAAATAATATTGATCTTACAGATAATGATAATTCAGAAATAAATGAAGCCTCCGAAGATGAAAATAAAAAAAAGAAGAAAAAAAAATCATATTTTTTAAAGCCTAAAGTAGTTAAACATAGTGTAGAAGATAAAATAAAAGAGATAGATAAATATTATTTAGGATTCCAGAGATCTGAAAGATATAAATCTATGCTTAATCTTTTATCATGTATAGAAGAAGCTAAATTAACATATCCTGAATCAAAAGAGCTTATAGATCATATTGAAGAAATAAAGTCAAAATCCTTAAATATATCCAATTTAAGCATAAAAAAAAGAAGATTTGCTATATTGGTGCTGATTATAATAACATCTATTTTATCACTTATAGGTATAGGTACTTGGGGATATAATCTTTATAAGAATATAAAAAAAGATAAGGAAGCGGATACTATAATACAAGAAATAGATAATTTGAGAATGAGAAAAGGCTCTCTTATGGAAAGCGGAAATATATCCGAAGCTAATGCAATAGATGAGAGTATAAATTCAAAATCAGAAAGACTTAATAGTATACAAAATGAAAGTACAGTATCTATAGCTAATTATTTTATAGTAGCAGCATTATTTTTTGCTGTAATATTGGCTAGATTTATATTAAGGCTTAATAAATATAATGTAACATCAATAAGATTTGGAAAAAACACATAAATTTATAGTTACTACAACATTTTTTATATATATAAATTAACATAATTTTTTGCTTGATAATATACAACTATATGATATTATATTCTTTAATATAATGATTTATTTATAGTGAGGAACTAAATGCCAAAGATTATTATACCATTAAATGAAGTAAAAGAGGGAATGAAAGTAGCTAGTAATATATATAATAGCGATGATAAAAGAATTGTAGATATTGGAACTGTTATTACAAAAGATATTATAGAAACTTTAAAAAGAAATTCTATCACTACAGTTAGTGTAATGGAGCTTTTGGATTTAAAAAAAGAAAATACTGTTAATACTTCCGGAGATGGTAAAAAAGCCGTATTAAGAGGCGTAATGGAAGAAGATGGAAAGAAAATACTTAAAATAGATAGTCAGGAAGTTGTTAAAAGACAGGAAGCTACTATAGAAAAAACTAAATCATTATATGAAACAGCTAAAAATGGAGGAGGAATAGACTTTGATTCTATGAAAAAGGAAGTTAATAATATGCTTTCTTCAATTGTAGAAAATAAAGATGCTCACTCCTATCTTTCTATGTTAAAAAGAAAAGATGAAACCATGTATAAACATGCAGTTGATGTAGCAACATTGGCGGCTATTACTGCAGGCGAATTGAATCTTACTAAAGTAGATATGGCCAATATTATGCTTGGTGCTTTAGTGCATGATATAGGAAAAGTGCTTATACAAGAAAGTTTGCTGTCAAAAGTTAATCTTACCAAGGAAGAAGAGGCTATACTGAAAAAGCACCCTACGCAAGGCTATAAATTAGTAAAAAGAGATAACTTAGATGATAATATAGCAGATATAGTATTAGAGCATCATGAAAAATATGATGGAAGCGGATATCCTTTTCAAAAAGAT
>CASEHG010000286.1 GCA_949287565.1 uncultured Brachyspira sp. | reverse complement strand
TATGATTAAAGATGGTGAAGTATGTGCCTGCAAACTTTTAGAGGAATTAAAAATAGTACAATCTACATTATCACATCATATGAAAATATTATGCGATGCTGAAGTAGTGATACCAAGAAAAGAAGGCAAATGGACTTATTACAGCATAAACAAAGAAGGTTTTGAAAGAGCAAAAAATGTTTTGAATTACTATTCATCAAAAATGACTAAAGATAAAAAAATAAAAACTCTATGCGATTAAAAAATAATATTTAGGAATATACTATAATGAAAAATAAAAAAGAATCTATAAGTTTTTTTCAAAAATATTTAACTTTATGGGTATTTATATGCATGATTATAGGAGTATTAATATCTAAATTCCTGCCTATAATCCCAAATACATTAAATAAATTTGAATATGCTAATGTTTCTATACCTATAGCAATATTAATATGGCTTATGATATATCCTATGATGAGTGTAGATTTTCAAAGTATAAAGAACGTTACAAAAAATCCGCAGGGACTGTTTGTTACTTGGATTGTAAATTGGCTTATAAAACCTTTTACTATGTTCTTTATAGCTTCTTTATTTTTTTATACAATACTTAATAATTTTATACCAAAAGATTTAGCAAAAGAATATTTAGTTGGTGCTGTACTTTTAGGAGCTGCTCCATGTACTGCTATGGTATTTGTTTGGAGTGCATTGACAAATGGAAATCCATCATATACTGTAGTGCAGGTTGCCACTAATGATTTAATAATACTTATAGCATTCGTTCCTATAGTAAAATTTTTATTAGAAATATTGAATGTTACAGTTCCTTGGGATACATTATTTTTATCTGTTGTGTTATTTGTACTTATACCATTGACAGCCGGAATTATTACAAGAGTTTATGTATGCAGTAAAAAAGGAATAGAATATTTAAATAATACTTTTGTACATAAATTTGATAATATTACAATAATAGGACTGCTATTAACATTAATATTATTATTCAGCTTTCAAGGAAATGTAATACTATCTAACCCTATTCATATAATTTTTATAGCAATACCTTTAATATTACAAACATTTTTAATATTTTTTATAGCATATATTGCAAGCTATTTATTAAAACTTCCTCATAATGTAGCGGCACCTGCAGGAATGATAGGAGCTTCAAATTTCTTTGAACTTGCTGTGGCTGTAGCTGTATCATTATTTGGAGTTAATTCTGGGGCGGCACTTGCAACTATTGTAGGCGTATTGGTAGAAGTACCTGTAATGCTTACTCTTGTAAAAATAGCAAATGCAACAAAAAATAAATTCAAAAAATAATAATAAAAAATTGACAATATAATTTTTTTAATAAATTAGGAGTTATAAAAAATGGAGATTATAAAATCAATATTTATTTTTATACAAGATCAAATAATATCAATGAAATGGCTTAATACTTTAATAGGAAATATATTAAATAATTTTGCCTTATCAGAAACAGTTAAAGGAATAATACAATTTTTTATTTATGATGTTATAAAAATATTTGTGTTGTTATCAGTTCTTATATTTTGTATATCATATATTCAATCTTATTTTCCACCTGAAAGAACAAAAAAAATATTAAGCAGATTTAAAGGCATATCAGCAAATATATTGGCTGCACTTTTCGGTACTGTTACACCATTTTGCTCATGCTCATCAATACCCCTTTTTATAGGATTTACTTCTGCAGGAATACCTATATCAATGACTTTTTCATTTTTAATATCATCGCCTCTAGTAGACTTAGCATCTTTAATACTTTTATCAAGCATATTCGGTATGAAGATTGCAATTGCTTATGTGATTGTAGGACTTGTACTTGCTGTTGCAGGAGGTACTTTAATAGGCAAACTTAAAATGGAAAAATATTTAGAAGACTTTATAAAAAATATAAAAGTAAATAACACTGAATTAACAATACAAACTATGACAAAAAAAGAGAGATTAATATATTCAAAAGAACAGGTTATAGAAACTATAAAAAAAGTCTATTTATATATTTTTGTAGGAGTTGGAATTGGAGCTTTCATTCATAATGTTATACCATCTGAATGGATAAATACAATACTAGGAAAAAATAATTGGTATTCTGTACCTTTAGCTTCTTTGGTAGGAATTCCAATGTATGCAGATATATTCGGAACTTTACCTATAGCAGAGAGTTTATTTTATAAAGGTGCAGGACTTGGCACTATTTTATCATTTATGATGTCAGTTACTGCCTTATCTTTGCCTTCTATTATCATGCTTAAAAAAGCAGTGAAAATGCCTCTTTTAATATTTTTTGTATTTATAGTGACTTTAGGAATAATTATTATTGGGTACTTATTTAATAATTTTTATTTTATTTTTGTATGATTGAATCTTTACTGAATATAAATAATAAAAAACTATAAAAAGGAGTAAATTATGTTTTTTAATAATAATAAAAAATCACAATGCAATTGCAGCGGTTCATGTCAAACATCATCTGAAGAAAATTCAAGAATAAAAATATTAGGTACAGGCTGTGCTAATTGTAAAAAATTAGAAGAAAACACATTAAAAGCTTTAAAAGATATGGGACTTAATTTAACAGTGGGACATATTTATGATATAGAAAAAATAGCTAGTTATGGAGTTATATCCACACCTAGCCTAGTATTAGACGAAAATGTATTATCTTATGGTAAAGTACTAAATAAAGACGAAATAATAGAACTATTAAAAGATAAAATTGTAAAAAATGTATGATTTTTTTAATTTTTAAATTTGCAATTATTTCATATATACCTATAATATGTATATACTAACTTTGGAGGTATATTATGGCTATAGAAAAAATACAATTTGGCTGAGGATGTTTGCCTGACCCTCTAGAGGATGAGGGTATAGAAAGAGAAGTAGAAAAAATACTGCTTTTAGGTAATAATGATGAAAATTCTCTTGATATGCTTGATAACTTAAGAAGAGCTATATTGGATTTAAATCTAGACTTATCCATAAAATATACAGACAGTAAAGGAACTATGTCATATTATGGTGTAATGACTTTGCCTGCTCTTATTGTCAATGATGAGCTTATATCCTATGGAGAAGTTTTGGATAGGGAAAAAATAGTAAATATTTTAAAAGAAAAATTATAAATATTAAAAAATTTTTAAGGAGATAACATGTCATTAAAAGATATTTTATTCGGAAAAGGCGGATGCGGCTGAGGACCTGCTATTAATCCCTTCGTTGAAGAGGAAACAACAAAAGAATCGCCTATAGAGGCAAGAGTAAAAATATTAGCTACAGGCTGTGCTAATTGTAAAAAGCTAGAAGAAAATACAATAGCTGCCATAGAAGAAGCAAAACTTGATTTAGCTATTAAATATGTAGAAGATATGGCTGAAATAGCTTCTTATGGAGTAATGTCAACTCCTGCCCTACTATTAGATGATAAAGTTCTTTCTTATGGTAAAGTATTAAGCAAAGAAGAAATCATTAAAATTCTAAAAGAAAATCTATAGTATTTTTTATTCTCTAATATCAGAATAAAGGCTAAATATTTATTATTTGGCCTTTATTCGTTTATATCATTTTTATTAAAAAAATTTTTAATATTTATTTGACAATTAATATTTAGTGTACTATCATATTATTATAATATTATTGACATACTAGTATATTATTAAATAATTAGAGGTAATAAAATGTCATATATAGTAGGCTTTGGAGAGATAATGCTAAGGCTCTCATCAATAGATAATGAAAGATTATTTCAATCTTCAAAACTTAATGCAACATTCGGAGGCGTAGAAGCTAATATTTGTGTTTTAGCTTCAATATTCGGTTTAAAAAGCAGATATGTAACAGCTTTACCTAATAATGCTGTAGGAAAAAAGGTTGAAGAATTACTTTTAAGTCATAGAGTTGATACCTCTGCAATATCTTGGGAAGGTAAAAGGCTTGGAATATATTTTGTAGATCCCGGTAATAATTATAGAAGTTCAAATGTTATTTATGACAGAGAATATTCTTCTATTTCTCAGGCTTTAATAGAAGATTTTGATTGGGATAAAGTTTTTAATGATGCTTCATATTTTCATATAAGCGGAGTAACACCTGCTATAAGCCAAACTGCCGCTGATCTTACATTACATGCAGTAAAAGAAGCTAAAAAAAGAAATGTAAAAGTTTCATGTGATATAAATTACAGAAAAAAATTATGGAAAGATGTAAATACTATAGAAGAGGTAATGCCTGAAATTGTAAAACATTCTGATATAGTATTTGCTAATGAATATGATGCTGTAAAAATATTAGGTGTAAAAAGCAATGTAGATGTAGACGGCAATATTAGTGATGAAGATTATATGGATATTATGCAGCAATTAATTAATAAATATTCTTTGGAAATGACAGTAACAACAAAAAGAGAAACTGTAAGCTCTAATCATAACAATATACATTGCATGCTATATGCTGATAAAAAATTATATAAATCAAAAAAATACTATATAAAAAATATTATTGATAGAATAGGAACAGGAGATTCATTTGCTGCTGGAATACTTTCAGGCATTCAGCTATTTGATAATTATCAGGATATATTGGAATTTGCCGCTGCTTCATTTTGTATAAAGCATAGTATACCAGGTGATTGGAATTTAACAACAAAAGAGGAGGTAATAAATTTAATGAAATCAGAAAATGGTTTAGATGTAAAAAGGTAAATTCCCTAATTAAAATATTCAGGGAATTTATTTTTCAAAAACACCATGTCATCTTTTACATGAGTTAAATGCACCTCCATAATAGGAAGAAGATTTTTTATATTTTTTTCTTTTATATAAAGCAGTATATTTCTATGTTCTATTAATGTTCTAGTTCTATCCATTTCCATTATATTAAATATTCTAGCTCTATTAAAATGTTTTATTGAATCTCTTATTAAACTAAAAGTCAATTTTTTATCTGCTATTGAAAATAACAATTCATGAAATTCATTGTCCAATTTAAGAAGATCATAAACTTTATTAGTATTTATATTCTTCTCATACTGCTCTATATTTTTATTTAATAATTTTAAATCTTTTTCTGAATGATTTTTGCAAACCATTTTTATAATTTCTTTTTCAAGAACCATTCTCATAAAACTAGTTTCTTCAACTATACTAGTATCTATTAATGAAACCATAGTTCCTTTTTGAGGATATATTTCTATCAAATTAATTTTCTCAAGTCTTGAAAAAGCCTCTCTTATAGGAGTTCTGCTTATGGATAATACTTCGCTTACTATTTTCTCGCTAATAAAAGTACCTGGAAGCAATGTCATATTTATAATATTATATTCTAAGCATCTAACCGCATAATCACCTATAGGCTCATTAATTTCCCTATCCAATATTATTAAATTATCTGCATTATTATTCTTAGCTTTAGGCATAATCTAAAAATATATCCTTCAAATTATTATTTTTTATCATTACTAATAAAAATTGTTACTAGCTAAGCTTCCCCATTAAATAAAACTGCTGCACATTAACAATTTTTATACTTAGTTATCTAATATTTATTATAAGTATTAAAGATACATCATTTATGAATAAACTTCAAGCTATAAAAATATAAATAAAAAAAATTTAAAATATTACTTTTTTGTAAAAAAGTCATCATTTTTATTGACAATGGATTTTATTTTTACTAAAATACTAGTATGTTAGTAAAGGAGTTTTATTATGAAAAAAGTTTTTATTAATATTTTAGTTTTTTCATTTTTGGCAAGTACTATGTTATTTGCTCAGCAAGCAGCAAATACTCAGACAAATCCAGCTTATCAGTTTTTTAATGTATATCCTGGATCAATGAAATTCTTAAGTTTCTATATTGAATATGCTTCAGGAGACTTAACAAGTTTGGGAACAGATCCTAAAGCAAAAAGAATGATGGAAAATTTTGATACTAAACTAACTTATTTTCAAACTTTAAAAAATGCCCCATGGTTAGGTTTTGGATTTATACTTCAGGCACAATTTGATAATCCAAGTGTATATGATCCTACTTGGAAAGAGGGAAGCAGAACTGGAAAAAACAGCTCAAACCCTTTTTCTATGGTTGAATTAACAGGTAATATGTACTTATTTAATACTTTCAGTTTGGGATTTACTTCAACAGGAGATTTTGTATTTGTAATGTATTTAAATAAAAAACTTCCAGATGTAGCTGCATTTAAATCTCATACTTTAACTCTTATGGCTCAGCAGAATATATATTTGAGAGGAAATCAATATACATATAATAACGATGGTACAAAAACACTAAATCAAGGCTGGTATGATGGCACTGAATTTAGAGTAGCTTATCAAATGCGTTTCAATGATTGGTTTGCTTTCAGACCTGAAATACAATTCAAAATATTATCAGGTGCTCAAACTTCATTTAAAGATTGGTATTGGATAAGATTCAATCCTCGTTTACAGTTCTTCTTAGAAGAATGGACTTTCTTTATCGAACCTAGATTATTCTATGGCGGTATATTTAAACAAGATATGTCTGCTTTAGGAATAGGATCATCTCAATTTAATAAAAATGGTTGGGGATTTGAACTTAAAGTTGGTATTGATTTAACAAAATTATTCTTTGATTAATTAATTTTATAAAATATAAATATACGGAGGAATTTTTTGAATATGGTTAATTCTATGTTATATCCTAGAGAAAGCAAAACAAGAAGAGTAATTGATATATCTGGTATGTGGGAATTTAAGATTGACTCCAATAATGAAGGCAGAAAAAATGGTTATGCTAACGGACTTAAAGACACTACATTTATACCTGTACCATCTAGTTTTAATGATCTTTTTACAGATAAAAACATAAGAGAACATGCAGGAGATGTATGGTATGAAACTTCATTTTATCTGCCTTCAGAATGGAAAGATAAAGATGTTAATATAAGATTCGGTTGTGCAACTCATGAAGCTACTGTATATATCAATGGAAAAGAAGTATGTACGCATGTGGGAGGATTTATGCCTTTCAATGCTCCTGTAAATGAAGCAGGTATATTCGGAGAAAAAAATAAATTAGTTGTTGTTGTTAATAATGAACTTAGCAATACAACAATACCTTGCGGACATACTGAAACTAAACCTTCAGGCAAAAAATATATTAAGCCTTCTTTTGACTTTTTTAATTATGCCGGATTGAACAGACCTGTAAAAATCACTGTTACAAATAAAGAATATATACATGATATAGATATAGTATCAGATATAAACGGCAGTGATGGAATTGTAAACTATGAAGTACATACTACAGGTGAAAACAAAGTATATATTAAAATACTTGATGAAGAAGGTAATGAAGCTGCAAATGCTGAAGGAAAAAGCGGAAAAATAGTAATAAAAAATGCTAAACTATGGAATCCAAAAGCTTCTTATTTATATAAATTCATAGCCTGCATAAAAAACGGAGATGAACTTATAGATGAATACTATTTAGATTTTGGAATAAGAACTGTAAAAGTTGAAGGAACTAAGTTTTTAATTAATGGAAAACCTTTCTACTTTACAGGATTCGGAAAACATGAAGACAGCGAAATATCAGGAAGAGGATACAACCCTCCTATAATAAAAAGAGATTTTGAACTTATTAAATGGATTGGAGCAAATTCATTTAGAACATCTCATTATCCTTATAGCGAAGAAATAATGCAGGCTGCTGATAGAGAAGGTATAGTAATAATAGATGAAGTTGCTGCTGTAGGTATGTTTGATGTAGGTTCAGTACTAAACCCTGGTGCTTCAAAAACTGATTATTTCTCTTTAGATGAAGTACATAACAAAACTAAAGAAGTGCATAAAAAGGCAGTTGAAGAACTTATCAAAAGAGATAAAAATCATCCTTCTGTTGTTATGTGGAGTTTATTCAATGAGCCTGATACTTCAAAAGATGAAGCTGTACCATATTTTGAAGATATATTCAATTTTGCTAAAAGTCAGGATAAACAAAATCTTCCTAAAACTTTTGCTGCTATTCAGGCATCTTCTCCTGGAAAATGCAAATGTATGCATTTATGCGATGTAATTACATTGAATAGATATTATGGATGGTATTTCTTAGGCGGTTATGAAATAGATATGTCAGAAGAAAAATTTAAAGAAGAAATGAATTTATATTCTAGTATGAATAAACCAGTTATGTTCACTGAATACGGAGCTGATACTTATGCTGGCGTTCATAAACTTCCTTCTGTAATGTGGTCTGAGGAATATCAATGCGAATACTATGAAATGAATTTCAAAGTTTTTGACAGCTATGACTTTATAATTGGAGAACAATTATGGAACTTCGCTGACTTCCAAACTACTGAAGGAATATTCAGAGTAGACGGAAATAAAAAAGGTATATTCACAAGAAATCGTCAGCCTAAAGCCGTTGCTCATTACATAAGAAACAGATGGACTAAATTGCCATTAGATTATAAATCCAAAAAATAATCATTACTAAAATTAGGGTAGAAAATTAAATATTTTCTACCCTTTTTACAAAAGAGGAGGGATATAATATATGGATAATACAAATACTTATCATAGAGCCAAAATATGGCAAATAGCATTCTTTGCATTCAATAATACTGCAACAAATTTATATATGTTCTTTATGTTTTTTATATCATACTATGCAACAGGAATGTTAGGCTTAGGAGTAGTTTTAGTATCTACATTGCTTACAGTTATGCGTATTTGGGATGCTGTAACTGATCCTTTTGTAGGTTACTTACTTGATAAAACAAATGGAAGATTTGGAAAAAACAGACCTTTTATAGTAGCAGGAAATATTGTAATGATAATTTCCTGTATAATAATGTACAAATTTGTATATAAAGCACCTCAAAATATGAGGCTGTTATTTTTCATTTTAGTTTATGCTGTTTATATTATAGGATATACTTTACAATGCGTTGTTACAAAATCAGCACAAACTTGTCTTACTAATGATCCTAAACAAAGACCTTATTTTACTATATTTGACGGAAGTTACAATGTTGTATTATTTGCTGGCATGCAGATAGTAGTTTCTAAAGTATGGATACCAAAATACGGCGGTTTTAATGCTGACTTTTTTAACACTTTCTTAATATTTACTATAATTGTATCAGCTTGTTTATCAGCATTGGCTGTAATAGGATTATGGACTAAAGACAGAACAGAATATTTCGGACTTGGAAAGCCTCAATTAATTACATTTAAAGATTACTGGACTGTTATAAGAAAAAACAGAGCTATACAAATGCTTGTAATTGCAGCTTCCACAAGTAAACTTTTTGTTACTATACAAACCAACTCTATAGTTTTAGTTATGCTTTATGGTATCATATGCGGAAACTATGCACTTAGCGGAGAAGTATCTGCTATATATAGTATACCAAGTATAATTATTATAATATTAGGTATGAAATTTGTAGCAAGCCGTTTGGGACAGAGAAAAGCTCTTCTATTTGGTACTATAGGATGTATAATTTTTGCTGCATTATTGGCATTATTATTTATATTCGGAGATCCTAAAACTATGAGCTTTACAAATCTCAATTTCTTTACTATAGCATTTATTGTATTATGGATACTTATGCAGGGATTTGCTGGAATTTCAACAAATATAGTTATTCCTATGACTGCTGACTGTGCAGATTATGAAACTTACAGATCCGGAAAATATGTTCCTGGTTTAATGGGTACATTATTCAGCTGCGTTGATAAAATCATATCATATTTTGCCACTACTATAGTTGGATTATTGATAGCTATGATTGGATTTAAAGAAACTCAGCCTACTCCTGACACTCCGTATTCTGCATCTATTTTCTGGGTAACTATGTTCTGTGTATTCTTTGCCCCTATGATTGGATGGGTACTTAATATTATAGCTATGAGATTCTATCCGCTTACTAAAGAAAAAATGGAAGAGATACAGGGAACTATAGCTGAAATAAAAGCTAAAAATTCATAAAGAAGAATTTTACTTGACTATTTATATTATTTTATTAAAATACTAGTATACTAATATAGGATATGTTATGAAACTCAATATAGAAAATTTAAATGATAAAACTTTCTGGAAAAATTCTAATATAAAAATACCTACATATGATATAAAACAGATTAGAAAAAAGACTTCTGAAAAACCTACTTGGGTTCATTTTGGAGCAGGAAATATATTCAGAGGTTTTATAGCAGCAATAGCAGATACTCTTTTGAATGAAAATATAATAGATACTGGTATAATAGCCATAGATACACATGCCGCTGGAAGAGATGATGATTACGAAATGATTGATAAAGTATATAAACCTTTCGATAATCTCACTCTTCTAGCATCTATTAAAAGCAGCGGAGATATAGATAAAAAAATTATAGGAAGTATAACTGATGTAGTACATGCCGATTTCATAAATAACTACGAAGAATTAAAAAAAATATTTATATCAAATTCTCTTCAAGTAGCAAGTTTTACAATTACAGAAAAGGGTTACTCTATTAAAGATTTAAACGGTAATTACAACATCACAGTTAAAGAAGATATTAATAATGGTCCTAAAAAAGCAAAAAACATTATGAGTATCTCTGCTGCTATGCTTTTAGAAAGATATAAAAACGGCGCCTATCCTATAGCTATGCTCAGTATAGATAACTGTTCAAATAATGGCGACAAATTAAAATCATCTATTATTGATATAGCTAAGGAATGGGTAAAAAAAGGATTTGCTGATGAGGGTTTTATAAAATATCTTGAAGATGATAAAAAAACTGCTTTTCCTTTAAGTATGGTAGACAAAATCACTCCAAGACCTTCTGAAATTATAGCAAAAAAATTAGAAGAAATAGGACTTGAAGAAATGTCAGTATTTAAAGTTGGGCATAATAATATGGCGGCTTTTGTAAATGCTGAAGTTCCTGAATATTTAATTATTGAAGATTTATTCCCAAATGGAAGAGCAGAATTAGAAAAAGCTCATGTATATGTAACTGATAGAATAACAGTTCAAACATCAGAAAAAATGAAAGTTACAACATGTTTAAATCCTTTGCATACAGCTTTAGCAGTATTCGGATGCTTACTAAATTATAATTTCATATATGAAGAGATGAAAGATCCTCTATTAAAAAAACTAGTTGAAAAAATAGGCTATGATGAGGGAATGAAAGTAGTAGCCGATCCAAAGATTTTAAATCCAAAAGATTTTATAAAAGAGGTAATTGAAGAGCGTTTAGTTAATCCTTATATACCTGATTCTCCGCAAAGAATAGCAACAGATACTTCTCAAAAAATTCCTATAAGATACGGAGAAACTTTAAAATCTTATATAAAAAATGGACTGGATACATCTTCTTTGATAGGCATACCTTTAACTATAGCAGCTTGGCTTAGGTATTTAATGGGTATTGATGACAATGGAAAATCTATGGATATAAGCCCTGATCCTATGCTTGAAGAATTGCAAAAACATATAAAAAATATTCAATTCAAAAATAAAGAAAGTATCGGAAATAATTTAAAGCCTATACTTTCTAATAAAGTTATATTCGCTGTTGATTTATACGATAAAGAAATAAACCTTGGAGAAAAAATAGAAGGGTATTTCAGAGAGATGATAGCAAGTGAAAATGCTGTAAAAGAATGTCTGAACAAATATATAAATTAATTAAAAACGAAGGAGAATTTTTATTATGATAATGACTTTAAGATGGTTTGGTAAGAATTTTGATTCTGTAACTCTAAAACAAATTAGACAAATACCTGGTGTAAAAGGAGTTATAACAACTCTATATGATAGTAAAGTTGGAGATGCTTGGAAAGAAGAAGATGTAAAAGCTCTAAAAAAAGAAGTAGAAGATTCAGGATTAAAAATATATGGTATAGAAAGTGTAAACATACATGATGATATAAAAATAGGTTTGCCTAGCAGAGATAAATATATAGAAAACTACATAAAAACACTAGAGGTTTTAGGCAAAGAGGGAATTAATTTAGTATGTTATAATTTCATGCCTGTATTCGACTGGACAAGAAGCGATTTAGCTAAGGTAAGACCTGACGGATCTACTGTTTTATCTTATGATCAGGATATAATAGATAAAATAGATCCTCAGAAAATGTTTGAACAAATTGATTCAAGTTCTAATGGTTTTGTTCTTCCTGGTTGGGAACCTGAAAGACTTAGCAGATTAAAAGAACTTTTTGAAATGTATAAAGGTATTGATGATGAGAAGCTATTTGAAAATTTAAAATATTTCTTAACTGCTATAATGCCTACTTGTGAAAAATACAATATAAAAATGGCTATACACCCAGATGATCCTGCCTGGCCTGTATTCGGACTCCCTAGAATAATAGTTAATAAAGAAAATATTTTAAGAATGGTTAATAGTGTTAATAGTCCTTGCAATGGCATAACATTATGTGCCGGTTCTTTAGGTTCTAATCCTAAAAATGATATACCTGATATAGTAAGAAGTTTGAAAGGAAAAATTTTCTTTGCTCATGTAAGAAATTTAGAGCATACAGCACCAGGTAAATTCCAAGAAGCCGCACATTTATCAAGCGACGGATCTATGGATATGTTTGCTATTATGAAAGCATTTTATGATATAGGCTTTGAAGGTCCATTCAGACCAGATCATGGAAGAGCTATTTGGGACGAAGTATCTATGCCTGGTTACGGACTTTATGACAGAGCTTTAGGAGCTGTTTATTTACAAGGCTTATGGGAAGCTATAGAAAAGATGGGTAAATAATTAAATATATATTCGCTGCAATACTTTTATGATTTTATTTTATAAAGGTATTGCATTTATTTTATACTTTTACGAATAAAGAGGTAAATATCATGAAAACTTTTATGGATAAAGATTTTTTATTATATAATGAAACATCAAAAACACTTTTTCATAACTATGCCTGCAAATGTCCTATATTTGATTATCATTGTCATTTAAATCCGAAAGAAATATCTGAAAATAAAAAATTTAAAAATATAACAGAGATTTGGCTTTATGGTGATCATTATAAATGGAGAATGATGAGAGCTAATGGCATAGATGAAAAATTTATAACAGGCGATGCTTCTGATTATGATAAGTTTATTGCTTGGGTAAAAACAGTACCTAATTTAATAGGAAATCCGCTTTATCATTGGAGTCATTTGGAGCTTCAAAGATATTTTGATATTTATGAAGTTATTAATGAAGATAATGCTGATATAATATGGGAAAAAGCTAATCAAAAATTACAAAATATGACTATTAAAGATATTATTAAAAAATTTAAAGTTCATACCATAGGCACTACTGATGATCCTATAGATAATTTGGAATATCATAAATTAATAAAAGAAGGAAAATCTGAAATAGGAAAAATAGACACAAAAATAGTACCTTCTTTCAGACCTGATAAAGCTATAAACATAGAAATGCCTGATTTCAGCGACTATATAAAAAAATTAGAAGATGCAAGTAAAGTAAATATAAAAGATATAAACTCATTAATTGAAGCTTTATATACTAGAATAGATTATTTTAAAAGTTTAGGATGCGTATCAAGCGATTGTTCTTTATCAACTGTACCATTTAATTTAGATGATGAAAAAAATATTGATAATATTTTTAAAAAAGCTATGAACAAAGAAATATTATCAAACGAAGATATAGAAAAATATAAAACATATATTCTTATAAAACTAATAAAAAAATACAAAGAAGCAAATTTAGTTATGCAAATACATATTTCCGCTATGAGGAACAATAATGAAGTAATGTTTAAAAAATTAGGTGCTGATACAGGCTATGATTCTGTTGGGGATTCTAATATCATAGAAAAATTATCATTATTATTAAAGACTGCTAATAATGATGGAGGACTTCCTAAAATTATTTTCTACAGCCTTAATCATAAAGATTACTACCCGCTTTCAACTCTTATGGGATGTTTTCAAGAAGGCGGTATAAAAGGAAAAATGCAGCTAGGCTCTGCTTGGTGGTTCTGCGATAATAAAGACGGAATGGAAGAGCAAATAAAAATTCTTGCAAATACTGGTTCATTAGCTTTATTCGTAGGTATGCTTACTGATTCAAGAAGTTTCTTATCATACTCAAGACATGAATACTTTAGAAGAATATTATGCAACATAATAGGAGAATGGGCAGAAAAAGGTGAAGTTCCAAATGATATTAAATATTTAGGAAATATTGTGGAAAACATATGCTTCAATAATTCTAATATTTACTTTAATAATTAAGTATGATAGATTATAAATTATAGTTTTATATTTATGGAGTTTTTTATGTTTGAAAAATATATACAAAATAAAATAATACCTGTAGTAGTTGTTGAAAATGAGGAAGAGATAAGAAATATAGCAGAACTTTGTTTAGAATTTCTTCCTTCTATAGAATTAACTTTAAGAACTGAATATGGATATAAGGCTTTAGAAATATTGGCTAAGGACTACTCTACTCTGCCAAGAGCTGCTGCTACTGTTTTAAATACAGAACAAGTTGATAGAATACTTGATTTAGGAACAAATATAATAATAAGTCCAGGATTTCAGCCTGTAATGCTGGAATATGCCAAAAAGAAAAATTACAATTATATACCTGGTGCTGCGACTCCTGCAGAACTTGAGCAATGTTTAGCTTATGGACATAAATATATAAAATTCTTCCATGCTGGTTTATACGGCGGAATTAATTGGATAAAAAATATAGCACCTGTTTATCAGCATACAGGAGTAAAATTTATGCCTTTAGGTGGTGTAAGCATTGATAATGTAAAAGAATATTTGCAAAATAAAAATGTATTTGCATGCGGAGGTTCTTGGTTATGTCCTAGAAATCTAATGGAAGAGAAAAATTGGAAGGAAATAAAAAGAAGATTTGAAGAAGCTCATAATTTAATAAAAGAGTTAGGAATTTAATAAAACTTTTTTATTTTTTTTCATATGCTTTCTATACATAAATGATATAAGTGAATATAAATTTATATAAAATAAATTTGCATTCACTTATTATTTTTTGTATAATTTCAAAGTATAATTTTTAATATATAGGACAGTTTATAATATGATTAGTGAAGAAAACAAATATTTTTATAGTGCATTGAATAATATTCAAAATAAAAAATATAATGAAGCCATTGATGATCTATTAAAAGTTATAGAAATAGACAATGATAATTTAGATGCTTATCATAATTTAGCAAGAACTTATTATGAGATAAAAGATTATGATAAAGCTATAGAAACTTATAATAAATCTATAGAAATATATCCGCATGACAGTGATACTTATTATTACAGGGCTGAAGTGTATATTGATAAAGAAGATTATGATAAAGCTATAGAAGATTTAGAAAAAGCCATTATAAAAAATAAAGCCTATTCTGATGCCTATTATTTAATGTCTGTAGCATATAGAAAAAAGAAAAAATATAAAAAAGCAATAAAATATCTAAAAGAAACATTAGAATTTAATCCTGAAGATTATATAGCATATTATGATCTATACAAGCTATATAGCATACTTTCAAATCATGAAAAAGAAGATGAAATAAAAGAAAAGTATATTCTTAGATCTAAAAAATATTTAAAAAAATCAGCCGATTTAGGATATGAAAAAGCTATAGAAAAATTAAATAGTTCTGATAACAATAAATAAGAATTTTAATAATTTAAAACTTCAATTCTATTTTTATGTATTATAATTTATCAAATATAATTAAGTTATTTTAATTAAAATATAAAAAAAGAATTGCTTGCAATATTATAAATATAAACTATTATATATAATAGGAAAATTATGGTAAAGAAAAGGAGATAATAATATGTCCAAAAAAGTTTTAGTACCTTTGGCTGAAGGATTTGAAGAAATAGAAGCTGTAACTATTATTGATGTATTAAGAAGAGCAAATATAGAAGTAGTAACTGCTTCTTTGACTGATAATTTAGATGTAAAAGGTTCTCATAGTATTTTTATAAAAGCAGACACAACTTTAGAAAAAATAATGAATTATGATTTTGATGCCATAGCTCTTCCAGGCGGAATGATAGGCATGAATAATTTAAAAGCAGACATGAGAATTTTAGAAAAAATTAGAAATATGTATGAAAGTAAAAAATTAGTATCTGCCGTATGTGCTTCTCCTATAGTATTGGGTGAAGCTGGAGTTATAAAAGGAAAATACACTTGTTATCCTAGCTGTGAAGTTTATGTAAAAGGCGGTGAATATGTAGAAAAAGATTTAGTAGTTTGTGATGATAATATTATCACTTCTAAAGGTCCAGCTACTACAGTATTCTTTGCTTTAGAAATAGTAAAATATTTAAACGGTACTAATGAAGAATTGGCAGATGCTTTACTAATACCATTGATTAAGTAAATAATTAATTATAAAAAATAAAATAAATTGAGGATTAAATGAAAGTTATTATACCAGCAGCCGGAGAAGGCACTAGATTAAGACCACATACTATTACAAAACCAAAACCAATACTTCCTATAGCGGGTGCTACAATTATTGATTTTATTATGACCGAAATATCTTCTATACAGGATTTGGAAGAAGTTATATTTATAGTAGGTTATTTAAAAGATCAGATGATTGAATATTTAACTAATAAATATCAAAATATAAAACTAACATTTGTAGAGCAAAAAGAGTATAAAGGTTTAGCCCATGCAATATCGCTTACAAGAGAACATATAAAAGATGATGATAAAATATTTATCATTTTGGGAGATACTATATTCAAATTAAATCTTTCAAATATAGTAAGTAAAAATGAAAATTCTCTTGGAGTATGCGAAGTTGATAATCCAAGCAGATTCGGAGTGGCAATATTGAATGAACAAGGTATTATCACAAAATTAGTTGAAAAACCAAAAGAGCCTATAAGTAATTTAGCTCTTACAGGTATGTATAATATAGTTAATGCTAAAGAGTTATTTGAAGCTATAGCCTATATTATCAAAAATGATATAAAAACTAAAAATGAATATCAGCTTACAGATGCTTTAGAGTATATGATAAAAAACTCAATCATATTTAAAACATTTAAATTAGACGGCTGGTATGACTGCGGTGAAAAATCTACTATGATAGAAACAAATAAATCTATCATTAAACATGATATATTAAGCAAAGGTATAAAAGACACTGCTATAATACCTCCTGTATTCATAGACAAAGATGTAAAAATAGAAAATTCTGTAATAGGGCCTTATGTACATATAGGAAAGAATTCAAAAATAGAAAACTCCATATTAAAAAACAGCATTATATTTGAAGAAGTTAATATATCTAATGCATTTATGGATAATTCTATAATATCTGAAAAAGTTACATACAAAGGAAAAACTCATTCAATGGATATAGGCGCCTCTATAACCATAGAACAAAATTAATAATATTTGAAATATTAAAAAAAGGAAGCTTCATTATAAATATGACAGCTTCCTTTTATTTTATAATATAGCTTTTATAATGTAGCATTCATAAAAGCCATTACGATAAACTGCAAAAAACTCACAAATAAAAATATTCCTGTATCCATTATTAAAAGCGAATATGGATAATTAGTAAGAAGTATTGAAAATCTCACTTTATCTGCTATTATCAAAGATGAATATGTTAAAAATCCTATAATTAGTTTTAAATGCTCTTTCAAAGGTACAAAATAAAAAAACACCATAAAAAATAATGCTATGAGTAAACTTTGAATAAAAGAAAAAAACTCAAAATAATATATCATTTGAATTCTATTATTCCAATTACGAACCCCTGGCAATATCTCTCTTCTATAATAGAATTTTTTAACTGATTGAAATTCTAATACAAATCTTGTAGCTAAAAATCTAACCACATAACAAGCTAAAACAAATTCCAAATATTTTACTATTATATTTTCCATAATCAAAAATTATATAAATACCATTCATCACAATTCTTACAGAAATCTAATTTCTTGCAAACATTATCAATAAAATAATTTTCAAGTGTCTTCCATATATTATCTATATCCTCTTCATATATGGAAGCTATTTTCTTTTCTTTGTTTATATCAAATCTGCAAATATAAACATCTCCGTAGCTATCTATAAATAAATCTCTAGACAAATGCCAGCAGCCTATATTAATAATAGGAGCCATGTCACCTACTCTATTGTCATCTATAATACCTCTGTAGTTATAGTATTTCTGCATTATTATATCTGCTTTGTATTTATCAAAATATTTATAATATGAAGCTAAATAATCGAAATTATCTTTTTGCTTAGTTATCTGCAAATAAGTATTCTTAGGCTCTCTAAGCAAATAATAGTCTATATTAGACATAATAGTTTTTATATCGCCATTATCATATATCTTATTATAAACATCTTCTTCTACAGTATCTAAATGTATAATAACATGAAGGTTACTTCTTTCTGACTGCATAGATAATAATCTCTTAGCATTATCACTGTCAAGAAGCAAGGCATTAGTTTCTAAATATATATTAACATTTTTATTTCTTGTAGAATATTCTAATATATCAAAAACATCTTTATTCAAAAGAGGTTCATAATAACTTCCTATAGACATATGGAAATCGCCGCAAAAATTATAAAGTTTATCATAAATGGTTTTAAACTCATCTAAAGTAATATTCTTTTCTTCTTTTGAAAGTTCATTTTTTATAGTTTCATTCTTCAATAAATATTTATTAAATACATTTTGTCTATTATTAATATCTATTTCTACAAATGAAGGCAATGTTATTCTGATGCTTGGATTTTCTTCTATTGCTTTTACCATTTCATTATAATCTTTATAATTGATAAGTTTTTTTATTAATATGGCATTTCTTTTACTATCAGCAAAGAGAGAAAGTCTGTAATATCTCATATCATGTTCGGATATAAGTATTTCTATTTCAAAGAAATTAGGATCAACAAATACAATATTGTTTATAGCATTTTCAGATACTTTAATATCTTTTGTTTTTATAATATTAAATAATTTCTCAAAGGCAGTTCTTCTTATTATAAAAGGTACTATGCCGGAAGGATAATTTTCACCATAACTAAAATATGATATATTTTCTTCATGTATTTTAGTTAATTTAACTGTTTCTTCTTCATTAAATAAAGGCATATTTCCCGGTATATAAATTATATTGTCATAATTTTCGCTTTCTTTATATATGTTATTCAAATAATTTTCCATTTTTTCAAGATCATTATTTTCTATATATTTAACATCGCAATTTAATTTCTCTTTTAAAATATTAATCTTATCATTAAAAATACTATCAAATTCTCTAGAAAACTCATTGGAAAAAGTTTTATCAGCTAATATTAAAAAACTCATCTTTTACCTCTTATAAAAATTAATTAAATATAATCCATAATATTATCAGGATTTCTTGATATTAAACCGCATACTTTGCATATATATAAACTCTTTTCTGAATCATCATCAATAATATCAATATCCTGCAAATTACTAATATCATTATTTACTATCTTAGATAAATTAGAAGCCCCGCAATAGGAACATCTGTAAATTAAATCTTCTGATATATCATCTATATATATTCTTTCATATCTCTTATCTTTTGATGAAAATCTTATTCTGTTATTTATATATCTATGAGGAAAAATTTCTATAAACTCATCTAAAGTGATTTTTTTCAAAGAATTAGATTTTATATTATCTATTTCATTTTTACCTATCATTAAAGCACTAAACTGATTCATAGAAATATTATGTAAATTAATTAAGTCATTAAATACTTCATTAGTAAGTTCATAATTATCTAAAGTTATATATTCAGGATAATCGCTTACAATAAGTTTTAATTCTTCTCTGTTTTCTTTAAAATATCCGAATTCACCGAATAAATATTTATCATCTTTATGATATGCAAATAATCCAATCAAAGAATCATAAGTTTCATAAGAATCATTTCCGCTATAAGAATAATCAGCATACAAAACATTATCAAAACTTTTTATATATCTAATAACAGGATCATCATCATATAATTTATGAATAATCTTTTCTTCGCCTAATATATTTTCTATATCTTTCATAAAAATAACTCATAAAGTATTAATCGGAATATGAAGCAAGCATATCCTCTTGTTCTTTTTTAAATAAAGCATCAGTTATCTCTGTAATTTCACCATCCATAAATCTATCTAATTTATAAAGAGTAACATTTATTCTATGATCTGTAACTCTATTCTGAGGGAAATTATAAGTCCTTATTCTTTCACTTCTATCGCCTGAACCAATCTGCTCTCTTCTTTCTTTAGCTTCTTTTGCTTTTCTCTCAGCTTCTTCTTTCTCATATATTCTAGCACGAAGAACTTTCAATGCCTTTGCTTTATTTTTATGCTGACTCTTTTCATCTTGACACTGCACAACCAATCCTGTAGGTAAATGTGTAATTCTAACAGCACTGTCAGTGGTATTGACAGACTGTCCTCCAGGTCCGCTTGAACGGAATATATCAACTCTTATATCCTCATCTTTTATAACAACATCGCTTTCCATAGCTTCAGGCATAACAGCAACAGTAGAAGCAGATGTATGTATTCTTCCGCCTGACTCTGTAGCAGGTATTCTCTGTACTCGATGAGTTCCGCTTTCAAATTTCAATGTTCTGTAAGCATCTTTTCCAGATACTGAAAATATAACCTCTTTATATCCTCCAAGCTCTGTAGGACTAGTATCTATTATTTCCATTTTTAAATTAGTTCTTTCTATAAAACGAGTGTACATTCTAAATAAATCGCCTACAAATAAAGCAGATTCATCTCCTCCTGTACCTACTCTAATCTCAACTATAATATTTTTTCCGTCATTTTTATCTTTAGGAAGTAAAAGAAGTCTAAGACCATTTATTATATCTTCTTTCTTTTGATTAAGTTCCTCTATCTCTAATAATGCCATATCTTTAAGCTCTTTATCAGTATTAGGATTATTAATCATTTCATTAGATTCATCTATTTCTTTTAATACCACTTTTAATTTTTTATATTCTTCTACAACATCCTCTATTTCTGACTTTTTTTTCATCAAATCCTGTATAACTCTATTATCCTTTATGTTGGCATCATTAAGTTTCTGTACTATATCTTCATAAGTTTTTTCTACCAATGACAGTTTATCAATTATTGACATAAAATAAATTCCACTCCAAAAAATAAGTATAATTATATACAAATAATGATATTTATCAACTATTATAATTTTTCTTAATTATTCAAATTATTTGCTTACACTATTAAAATTAGCTTTAAAATCTATATTAATATGTGTATAATTAGAATTAATAGTAGAACCTATTATTATACTGTTAGGATAACTCCAAGTCCTTAAAGGTATATTGAAATATCTTAATATATCTTGAGATTTAGCAAGCTGTATAGTAAATATATAATCAGGATTGATATTTTTTGATATCTGAGATTTTATATATGTATCTAAAGATTCTCCGTCATAGACACTGTCTATAATAGTTTCTATAGCCTTTTCATTCTCGCTTACAAAATATACTTTATCTACAAAAGTATAATAGAACATATTTCCATTATTCAAATCATAAGAATATATATAACTATTATTATAATTTCTTTCTTTTTTAATGAGATTAGGATATTTTTCTAATAATGACACTTCCAATTTAGGCAGTAAAGCAGTATCATTTTCTATATTAAAAATCATAACAGGGTATATCAATTCAGATCTTTTTGACTCTATATATGCAAAAGCAATCTCTCCATACAAATCATTTATAATACTTCCAAATGAATAAACATCATTCATCTTTGTAAATAGATTATATAATTCAGAAGCCAATTTATTTTCATGATCCACTTTTAAATCATTATACATTATAGGATAAAGTCCAGCCAAATATGATTTCAAAGCAAAATACATAACAGTTCTTTCTTTAGGTAAATAATTCTGTATATCTATTTGACCTTCTAAACCATAAAGAGAATATCTCTCAGAGCCTCCATATTCATAGTCTACAAAAATATCCATTAATCCATTATCATCATTTATTTTAGCATTACCATATATCGAATATGCATTATTAAAATATTGTAATGGAGTAAAGAGTAAAGAACCTTCGCATTTATTATAATCAAAAAGCTGTTTATTAATATAAAATGAAATATCAGAATCATATTTATTTTCAACATTTTTGAGTAATATTACCTCATTAATACCGCCGGCATTGGAATGTAAAAAGTCAATTAATTTTTTTATATGATTATAATTCTTAGTAACTATTAAAAGCCCTTTATAAAAACTAAAAAAGAAATAAGGACTTCCATTATCTAAAGCGTATATTCTATTTCCATTATAATTAATTTTTTTTACTTCGTATGTAATATTATCTATAGTGAGGCTTTCAGGATTAAAAAAAGATTTAAATATAAAAGAATTCAATCTTCCTATATCAAATAAATAAAAAATTTCAGAATTATTTAAATTTCCATTATATCCCCAAAAAAGTAAAGCAGCATTTCTTTTTAATATAGGTTTAGAAGCCATTCTCACTAAAAAATTATCATTTGTTCTTAATCTATCAGCAAAAGCATCTGCCTTTCTAAGCAAAATAGAAAAATCATACATAGATTCATCATGAGATATTCTATAAGCGTATATGGAATCAGAAAATTTAAGTACACTTTTCTCTAGACTTTTAACACTTACATAAGCGATATTATCTTTTGGCATTTTTACTTCGGACATATCTTTTTTATGAAGTCCATAAGGAAAATATCCAAATATAACAAATAAAGAGATAATTACAATTAAAATAATAGATAATATAAAAAATAACTTAATCTGTCTTTGTCTTTTAATACTCACCATAAAAAATTATTTCCTTTTTATATTATCCATATTATTTTTATTTTCGTCAAAATTTAAAAATGGTTTAATAAAAAACCGATTCAAGTTTATCACCTGAACCGGTCTTTTATCAATATAGATTAATAAATAATTATGGTATTATTATTTACTAATAGATTCAACTATAGCATCTACTAAAGCATCCATTTCGCCTACGTTAGCAGCTTTCATAGAAGAAGAAACAGAAACTTGAGCATCTAATACTTCGCATTGTTTTAAGTTGTTTTCAATGAACTCTTGCATTAAAGCACCAGATTTAGGAGCCCAAGAACCATTTTCTATGATAGCAAACTTACGTTTTTGAACGTTAAGAGCTTTCATATCATTCAAATAGTCATGCATTGGAGGATAAATATTAAGGTTGTAAGTAACAGAAGCTAATACAACATGGCTTAATTTGAAAGTATCAGAAATCAAGTAAGAAACATGAGTGCTTGATACATCATGCATAGCTATATTAGTAACGCCTTTTTCAGCTAATTTAGCAGCTAAAACGCCAACCATATTTTCAGTATTACCATACATAGAAGCATATACGATTAATACACCTTTTTCTTCAGGCTCATAAGTACTCCATTTGTTGTACTTATCAAGGATATAACCTAAATTGTTTCTCCAAACTGGTCCATGTAAAGGACAGAACATTTTAATTTTGTCAATGATTCCGCCAGCTTTTTTAAGTAAGTTTTGTACATGAGGGCCATATTTACCAACGATGTTAGTATAATATCTTCTAGCCTCATCTAACCAATCTCTGTCGAAGTTAACTTCGTCATTGAATAATCTTCCGTCTAAAGCGATGAAAGAACCGAAAGCATCAGCAGAGAATAATACGCCATTAGTAGTATCAAAAGTAACCATAGCTTCTGGCCAGTGTACCATTTGAGCAGCTACGAAAGCAACTTCGTGTTTACCGAATTTTTTGCTGTCGCCTTCTTTTACTTGTTCTTTTTTGTCTTCAGGAATAGTGAATCCAAACTGATCCATGAACATGAAAGCTTTTTCAGTAGCAATAACTTTAGTTTCAGGGTGTCTGATTAAAACTTCATCTATAGAAGCAGCATGATCTGGTTCCATGTGGTTAATAACCATATAGTCAAGTTTTTTACCGTTTAAAACATATTCTAAGTTGTCTAAGAATTGTCTGCAAACAGCCCAGTCAACTGTATCAAAAAGAACTGTTTTTTCATCTAAAAGAACATAAGAGTTATAAGAAACACCTTTAGTTAAAGGGTGTACATTTTCAAATAGAGCCAAGCGATGTTCATTCGCTCCAACCCAATATAAATCTTCAGTAACTTTTCTAACGCAATGCATTATTTTTCCTCCTCAAAAAAATTATTAATAATTGTTTATATTTTAAGCCTTAATGAAGTTAGCTTTTTCTTCACTACATTCAGGACATACCCATTCATCTGGAAGAGCTGTAAAGTCTGTACCTGGAGCTATTTCAGATTCTGGATCACCAATGAATGGATTATACTCATAACCACAACCGCTACATACATAGATTTTAGGTATTTCGATTGTTTTCTTAGGAGTAATCTTTTTCATTTTCTTGTATGGTACTTCTGCAGGTTTCTTAGCACCAGTATCAAGAGCTTTAGTTAACAATGGAAGGATTTCTTTAACATCTCCAACGATACCATAGTCAGCATTTTTGAAGATTTTAGCAGAACCTTTAACGTTGATAGCTACGATAATAGAAGCGTTTTTAATACCTTTTAAGTGTTGGTTAGCACCTGAAATACCGCAAGCTATATATAAGTTACCATTGAATTTTTGACCTGACATACCAACATATCTGATGATAGGTAAGTATTTCAATTCTTCAGCAACAGGGCGAGAACAACCTATAGCAGCACCAGCAGCTTTAGCTAAGTCCTCAACAAGTTTCATATTCTCTTTAGCACCAATACCTTTACCAGCAGAAACAACTCTTTCAGCATTAACAATAGGAGTATTAATATCAATACCTACAGAGAAGTCAATTCCATCTTTCTTAAGAGCAGCTACTAAAGCATCAACTTTATCTTGAGCTGAACCTTCTTTGAAGATGATATTTCTTCTTTCACCAGTAATAGGACCTTTTTTAGCCATAGGACCAGCAACAGCAACAGGAGATTTAGGCATTTTACCAAGTATAGCAGCAGAAATAACAACTTTTTGTATTTCACTAGTACCTTCGTAAATAGTACAGATCTTAGCATCACGATAAGCTCTTTCTACGATATAAGCACCTTTAATGTATCCGTTACCGCCATGGATTTGAAGAGCTTGGTTAACAACTTCCAAACCTATTTCAGAAGCATATAATTTAGCCATAGCAGATTCAGTACCATAAGGTTCATGTCTGTCTTTCATAGCAGCAGCACTGTAGATAAGAAGTCTAGCAGCACGTAATTTAGTAGCCATATCAGCAAGTTTGAAAGCGATAGCTTGTTGCTGAGCGATAGGACGTCCAAACTGTATTCTTTCTTTAGAATAAGCTACAGCAGCTTCATAAGCACCTTGAGCGATACCTAATGCTTGAGCAGCAATACCAATACGTCCGCCGTCAAGAGTCTGCATAGCAATTTTGAATCCTTGTCCTTCTTTACCAAGCAAGTTTTCTTTAGGAACTTTAACATTATCGAAAAGTAACTGAGCTGTAGCAGAAGCACGAATACCTAATTTGTCGTATTTTTCACCGAATTCAAAACCTTCCCAACCTTTTTCAACTATGAAAGCACTGATACCTTTAGTTCCGATACCAGGAGTAGTAACAGCAAATACTACATAGCTTTCAGCTTCTATAGAGTTAGTTATGAATATTTTTTCACCATTTAATATATAGTGATCGCCTTTTAGTTCTGCAGTAGTTTCAGTACCGCCTGCATCAGATCCAGCTTCTGGTTCAGTTAAACCGAAAGCACCTAATTTTTTACCTTCTGCAAGAGGAACTAAATATTTTTTCTTTTGTTCTTCAGTACCGAAAGCGTAAATAGGATAACTACCTAAAGAACAATGAGCTGATAAAATTACACCCATACTTCCGTCTACTCTTGAAAGCTCTTCTACAGCTATAGCATAAGCAATATTATCAAATCCTGCTCCGCCGTATTTTGTTTCAAAAGGCAAACCCATTATATCTAATCCGCCTTTACCTAATTGTTTTACAGCTTCTGTTGGGAATTTACCTGTCTGATCGTGCTCATGAGCTATTGGAGTTACAACTTCTTCAGCCCATGCCCTAATTTTGGCACGAAGTTCTTCATGCTTTTCTGTTGTTTTAAACATTTGCTTCTCCTTTAACAATATTATTTATTTAATAGTATATAAAAATGATAGTCAATATTCAAATTTATTTGTTACTCTTTCTCCAAATTTTTGCTTTTTCTGCATCTTTTATTAAGCCATCTCTTAAATCAGGGTGTGCTATGGAGATTAAAGCCTCAGCTCTTTGCCATGTAGTTAAACCTTTTAAGTTTACTTTACCATATTCTGTTACTACATAATGAGTATTAGCTCTAGTATCTGTAATTACTGTACCATTAGCAAAACTTGGAACTATTCTTGATTTTAATTGTCCGTCTTTTCCTGTTACTGTTGAAGATAAACATATAAAGCTCTTACCGCCTTTAGATAAATAAGCTCCTAATACGAAGTCTAATTGTCCGCCTGCACCGCTTATATGTTTGAATCCTGTTGATTCAGCACTTACTTGTCCGAATAAATCTATTTCTACAGCATTATTTATTGACATAAAGTTGTCTATAGAAGAAATTACTCTTACATCATTAGTATAATCTACAGGAGCTGATAAACATTCAGGATTATTATGTATATAATCATATAATTTCTTAGTACCAGCACCAAATGCATAAGTTTGTCTGCCTTTGTCTATATTCTTCTTAGAACCTGTAATTTTTCCTGCTAAAGATATATCAACGAAAGCATCAACATACATTTCTGTATGAACACCTAAATCTTTCAAATCAGATTCAGCTATCAATGAACCCACAGCATTAGGCATACCTCCTATACCTAATTGTAAACAAGCACCGTTAGGTATCTCTTCTACTATAAGTCTAGCTACTGTTTTATCTACTTCTGTAGCTCCGCCTGCTGGCATTTCTTTTATAGGAGTGTTGCTTCCTTCTACTATCATATCTACTTGATTGATATGTACAGCCTCTCCTCTTATATTAGCAGCACCTAAACATCTTGGCATATTTTTATTTACTTCTACTATTACACATTTAGCTCTTTCTAATAAAGCTTGCATATGTGAAGCGTTAGGACCGAAATTGAAATAACCATTTTCATCCATTTCTGATACTTGGAACATAGCTACATCTATTCCTCTTGGTAAATCTCTATAATATCTAGGCATTTCTGAATAACGAATAGGATCATAGAAACAAAAACCTTTATCAACTGCTTTTCTTTCTAATCCTGACATATGCCATGAATTCCAAGTAATATGTTTTTCAGGATTCTCTATCTTAAAAATCTCAGGCTCCCACATTAATATACCGCCTCTGAAATTAAGATCTGTTAATTCAGGCAATCTTTTTGCTAAAGCTTTATCCAAATCGATTACTGTAGCAGTAACCCATCCGTAGTCAATCCAATCACCAGATTTTATGACTTTAACTGCTTCATCTGCAGTTGTTAATTTTTGCTTATATAAGGCTTTGAAATCCATGAAATACCTCCAATTAATTTTTTAATAGTTATTTTAATAAACTCTAGTATAGTAAAATTAAATTCAATTGTCAATTGATTTTTCATTTGTAGGCATTTTTTTTAATTTTATTTATAAAAAAATTTTTTCTATTTACTTTTTATTTAAAAAATCATATTAATAAATAATAATTATCGTACGTAATTATCACATTAATAAGAAAAATACATAATATAAAAATATTTTTTACTAAAATAAAGTTATAACAACAAAATTACATAGTTTTATACTATTTACATATCTTTTTTTAATGTAAATATATACAATAAAGCTAATTTTTAATAAATTTTT
>CASEHG010000285.1 GCA_949287565.1 uncultured Brachyspira sp. | reverse complement strand
TTATAAGCTAATCACAAGAGGCACTATAGAAGAGAAGATACTGGAACTTCAAAACAAAAAACGTTTATTGATTGATACTGTAGTCGGCGATTCTATGGGCGATATTAATAAATTGAGCTGGGACGAAGTGAAGAATCTTATAAATTAGAATTTAAGCGGAATTGTTTTTTATTGTATTTGTTTGCCTTTTATTTATGGGATTTCTTTTAAAGTTTGATTTATTTTTTGGTTTTATATCATTTGTATGCCTATTAGTTTAAGGAATGCTTTTTAGTATGTAAAATCTTTTTTTTCGTTCTTTTTTTGTTTCGGCAAAAAAATGAACCTTATATCCTCGATAAACTCGGATACGCTTCGCGAAAAGCCGACTTCTTTTTTTGTAAAAAAAGAAGACAAAAACAATTTTATTATTGTTATGCTCTCCGAAACCTATAAGCGTATTTCGGCTAAGCTATAATACGGTTTCGGATCGCCATATTATTTTTGGATTAATTTTTATTTCTAATATTGAATTTTAATTTTTGATAAGTTTTTATTTTTATACTTTATTGTATAATGAGAAGTAATCAGCCGCACCTATAGTGGACTATCCGAAATATTAAGAAATACGGTGCGGAATGCCAGTACGGCGAGTACTCGCGAAGCGTATCTGCGTAGGGATTTTAATTTGGGAAGTAAGGATTTAAAGTTTAGAATATAATTGTGTAATGAAAAGTATGATGCCGCACGTACATTGTACTATCTTAAAAGTTGAGCAATACCGTGCGGTTCGCCACTACGGCAAGTAGTTTTATAAAAATATAATATTTTTTTTATTGATAATTTTAAAACATATTATAGAATAGTGAGAGGTTATAAAATATTAAAAAGGAGTTTATTATGTCTATAATAAAAGAGGATACAATTAAATTATTAAATATTCAGTTAAATAAAGAATTATATTCTGCTAGCCTTTATTTTAATATGGCAGGTTGGTGCGATAAAAAAAGTTTGAAAGGATGCAGCAGCTTTTTATACGGACACTATAAAGAAGAATTAGAGCATTTTGAAAAATTTAGAGATTTCATAAATAAAGTAGGCGGACAGGCTGTTATAAGTGAAATGCATGCTCCTCAAAGCGATTTTAATTCAGTAGAGCATTTATTTGAAACTATATTAAAACATGAAGAGTATGTAACTTCATGCATAAATGAATTAGTTGGAAAAGCTATGGAGAACAAAGATTATATTACATCTAGGTTCTTAGATTGGTTTATACAAGAACAGCTTGAAGAAGAAGAATTATTCAATGATATTATTGAAAAAATTAAAATGCTTGGCGGCGGTAATTTAGAGGGCAGAAACCTTTATACATTTGATAAGGCTATGAATACTTTGAATACTGAAAAGCATTCAGGCGGACTTGATATAAATGTACAATAAAAAATAAATAATAATAAATAAAGAGAGGGTATATGTTTAGTAAATTTCTTGATATTTTCAAAAAAAAAGATAATACAAATTTTATGCCCTCTAATAATGAACCAATAACGGCTGAGAATTTTTTTAATTATGATAAATCAAATCCTTATGAGATAAGAGCCGTTAATCTTACAAAATATTACGGAAAAAGAAAAATAATAGGTGATATTTCTTACAATGTAAAACAGGGTGAAGTTGTTGGGCTTTTAGGACCTAATGGGGCAGGAAAGACAACAAGTTTCTATATTACTGTAGGATTCGTTACGGCAACTGCTGGAAATGTATATCTTAATGATCTTGATATTACAAAACTTCACATGCATCAAAGAGCTACTTTAGGAATAGGGTATTTACCTCAGGAGGCTTCTATATTCCGTAAAATGTCTGTTGAAGATAATCTTCTTAGTATATTGGAATATAACAAGGCACTATCTACAAAGCAAAGAATGGATATCACAGATATGCTTCTTGAAGAATTTAATATTACGCATGTAAGAAAACAAAAAGGCTATACTCTTTCTGGTGGTGAGAGAAGAAGATGCGAGATAGCCAGAGCATTAACTGTAAACCCCAAATTCATATTATTAGATGAACCTTTTGCTGGAGTTGACCCTATTGCCGTTATAGATATACAGAATATTATAGCTTCTTTAAAAGAAAAAGGATTAGGAATACTTATTACAGACCACAATGTACGCGAAACTTTAAGAATCACAGACAGAGCATATATAATGGGTAATGGGCAGATATTGGTAAAAGGCACACCTGATGAAATAATTAACAATCCATTAGCACGTAAAGTTTATTTAGGTGAATCTTTCACTATGTAAATTTTTTCTTTTTATTGGTATTACTTAGCATTAAAAAAGGAGCTTATTAAGGCCCCTTTTATTATTTTCAATTATAATATAATCAATTAATTATATAATTAACAGCTTCTAAAAATGTATTAAATGAATTCTCTGTCATATAGTATCTATTATTATCATTAGGGCTTACTATTTCATAATTATTGTCATCAAGTTTATTTAATACTTCATAAGATATATTTCCATTCAAAGCTTGTATATTGATTTTATATAATGAAGCATTTTTGCTTGTGCTATCATTAGTTATTAATCCGTCGGCATTTAAATTTGCCAAAGTGAATATACTTGTATAAACATCATTTCCTTTTACAGTGTTATCATTCCAATTTTTTATCCAAGTATTATTAGTGTCATTTGTATTTTTTGATAATGTATATGAATTATTATTGTATTCTATAGTGATTTGTGATATATCATCATTGCGTACTTTAGATATAGTTTTATTTATAAGATCATTTTCTGTTTTATCGAATATATCTTTAGGATTTGTAGGAGTATTTCCAAGAAGATATATATTGTTGTCGTTATTTATTTTAGAATATACGCTATTTCCGAAAGTTGATTTCATACCGAATTTTATATTTCTTACTTCTTTTGAAGAGCTATCTAATGCCACAACTGTTAATGCCTCTTCATCTGTTAATTTATATTTTGATATGCTGTTATCATCTCCTCTTGAAACTATTTCTATAGGCTGTACAGTGCTTAATGCATTTGTAATTGAAGTTACTAAATTATCATCAGCATTATATTTATCATTTACAGTCCATTTATTATCATTATATTTTATTTGTATAGTTTCATTTGTCCCTCTTTTTATAGTTATTTCAGATATATTTGAATTTATTTTTTTCAATTCAGGCAATGAATATCCTCTGTTTTTCATAAAAGTTATTGCAATTAATATAATTATTAAAATTACAATTATAGATGATAATGTTATATATTTTTTAGTTATATTATTCATATTTATATTACCTTTTTATAGTTTTTATTAATATATATAACTATTTAATCATAAAAATAGTAAATAGTTATATTATTGATTTCTATTATTCATATTAAGAACATTCAAATAATTTTCTAATATCAAAGTTGCCGCTATTAAATCATTAGCTTTACTTTTTACTTTTTTCTTTTTGCCTCTCAATATAAAGTCAGCCTCTTTTGAAGTGCCGTATTCATCAACAAATACAATATCAACTTTTACACTTTTTAGAAGAAACTCGGAAAATCTTCTTATTTCAGCACACCATTCGCTTTCTTTTCCTTCATCGGATAAAGGCAAACCGAAAACAACAGTATCAATATTTTTTTCTTCTATTATATCCATCAAAGCACGTTTTACTTTTCTGGCATTGCTTTCTTCTATGAGGCGGCATGGAAAAGGAATTTTTATATCCATATCCATAAAAGCAGTGCCTGTTTTTTTTCTTCCGAAGTCAACACCTAATACCATATTTTAATCTTCTTATTTTATTAATCTTCTTCTACAGTGATAATATTGTATTTTTTGAAATCATGTGCTCCTGATTTTATATAGGCATTATCTATGTTTCTAATATTATCTACTTCTACAAATTCATTTTCTTCTGTTTTTATAAATAGTTTAAATCTGTTATCATTATGCTTTATAAAATCTTTTCCTATATATACTAAATCATCACCGTTTTTTATAGTGTTGTATACTGTAATTTTGGCATATTCCTCACTGTCATCTGATATCATTCCCATAAGTCTTCTGCCTTTTAAATATCCTTTTAGTGTTGGCTTTATATTATCTCTTCCGAAATAGAATCCTGTATCGCTTTCTCTTCTGCTTATAGTATCAAGCTCTTTCAAATAACTTGCTATAGGTTCTTTTTTTATTGCTTCTGGGTATGAATCATAACCGATTCTTTCAAGTAAATCTAATAATATTCTATAAACTCTTACAGTATTAGCTACATAGTATACACTTTTCATTCTTCCTTCTATCTTTATAGAATCAATACCAGCTTTTTGAAGTAAATGAAGATATTCAGCCATTTGTAAATCTCTGCTGCTTAATATTGTAGTGTGATTTTCTCCTTCTTCAATTTCCATGAACTCTCCAGGTCTTGTTTTTTCTTCTATATATGTTTTGAAATTCCATCTGCAAACCTGAGAGCATTCTCCGCCATTAGCATCTCTATTGTTTAAGAAATTTGATAATAAACATCTTCCTGAATAAGACATACATACAGCACCATGAACAAAACTTTCTAATTCTAAATCGGTATTATCTCTAATTTCTTTTATCTCATCTAAAGAAAGTTCTCTGGCTAATATTATTCTGCTTGCACCTAAACTTTCATACATTTTACATGAATAACTATTTGTAACAGAAGCCTGAGTGCTTATATGAATAGTTGCTTCAGGTATTGTTTCTTTAACTATTCCAAGTACTCCTAAATCGGAAACTATGAATGCATCTATATTTAGATTCTGTATTTCTTTTAAATATGCTTTTAAATTATTTTTATCATATTCATGAAGAAAAGCATTTAAAGTTAAATACATTTTTTTATTTAAGTTTTTAGCTAATTGAGCACATTCAGCAAGTTCATCTATAGTTGTATTTTTGCTTTGATGTCTTAAATTAAATAAAGCTCCGCCTATATATGCGGCATCAGCTCCGTAATGATATGCTACTTCTAATTTTTCTTTATTTCCAGCAGGTGCTAAAAGTTCCATTTTTATATCCTATTAGTTTTTAATGCGGTTTATTTTATATCAAAATGAATAAAAAGTATATATTTAATTTTTTTTAT
>CASEHG010000284.1 GCA_949287565.1 uncultured Brachyspira sp. | reverse complement strand
ATATTATAATGTTTTTCTACTTATTATTAATATATTTTTAGATTTTAATTTTTAAATAATGATTTAATTTTTGACAATATACAAAATAAAAAGGAATAAAATGATATCAGTAGAGAATTTAAACAAATACTACGGTGATTTTCATGCTTTAAAAGGCGTAAGTTTTGAGATAAAATCAGGTGAAATTGTTGGAATATTAGGGCCAAACGGAGCAGGAAAATCCACTACTTTAAGAATATTAACTTGCTACCTCTCTCCTACTAGCGGAAATGCTATTATTGACGGTAAAAGCATATTAAATAATGAAAGAGAAGTTAAAAAGGTTATAGGATATTTACCAGAATCAGCACCGCTTTATGATGATATGAGCGTATTTGATTATCTTGTTTATATGGCAGAGATTCAGGAGCTTGAAAGAAGCAGATTAAGCGAAAGACTTCATTATGTTGTTGATGCCTGCAGTCTTAAAGATGTTATATCAAAATCAATAGGAGAGCTTTCAAAAGGTTATAAACAGCGTGTAGGTATTGCTGGAGCTATTATACATGACCCTAAAATACTTATATTAGATGAACCTACTAACGGACTTGACCCTAACCAAATAGTAGAAATTAGAGAGCTTATAAAAGAACTTGGTAAAGAAAAAACTGTTCTTATATCTACACATATATTAAGCGAAGTTGAGGCTACTTGTTCAAGAGCTATAATCATTAATCAGGGTAATGTTATTGCAGATGCTGACCCTAAACATTTAACTTTGAATAACAAAGAAAATAATAAAACATCTGTAAGAATAAAATTATCTATAAAAACAAATGATGATAAAAATAAAATAATAGAAAAATTAAAGAAAATAGAAAATATTTATGATGTCAAAGCGGAAGATAATGGAGATTTAAAAGACATCACAATATATTCTAATGAAGAAGAGCCTAGAGAAAAAATTTATACAGTTATTAAGAGTACAGATTGGATAATATATGAAATGTTCAGAGAAAGAGAAAATCTAGAAGAAGTATTCCATACATTAACAAAAGGAGATAAATAAGTGCAGTCAATAAGTTATACTATAAATAAATCTAATGTTATATTAAAAAAAGAATTAAGGCATATTTTCTTTTCGCCTATAGCATATATATTTTCAGCAATATTTTTAATTGTGAGCGGAGTATATTTCTTCTCAAGATTTTTTATACTTCAGCAAAATGATATGCAGGATTTTTTCAGTATTCTGCCTTTAATACTATCACTTATAATTCCTCCTATCACTATGGGATTATTATCAAGTGAGTTTTCAAGCGGTTCTTATGAGCTTATAAGCACTCAATCAGTTTCTACTTTAGAAATTATACTAGGTAAATTCTTTTCAGCTGTAATATTTATGCTTTTTGCCTTAATACCTACTATACTCTATCCTATAACATTGACTTTTTTAGGCAGATTAGATATGGGGCCTGTAATTGCAGGATATATAGGAAGTGTATTTCTTATAATGGCTTTATGTGCTATAGGTATATTCGCTTCATCTACAACAAAGAATCAAATAGTAGCTTTAATTGTAGGGCTTGCAATTATGATATCTTTAAATATGTTTTTAAGATATTTAACTCTTCTTTTCCCTGCTTCTGTTAATTTTATAGAAGTAATAAGCGGCGATTATCATTTTGCTAATATTGCAAGAGGAGTATTGGATTTAAGAGATATAATATACTTTTTATCAGTTACAGTAATATTCCTTTATTTGGCAAATATTATGCTTGAAAACAGAAAATAATTTACGATATTAAAAGAAATTATAAACTTATAGGATAAATAAAATGAATAAACATGTTACAAAAATAATAGTTTTACTTATAGCATTAGCAGTAATAAGTGTTGCTGCATTTCTAACAACTAAACAAAGCCGTGAAAAAATGGAGGCAAATAAACCTAGAAACCAGATTTTTGAACTTAATGAAACAAATGTTACAAAATATGAATTAAAATATGCTGAAGAACCAATAATAGTAGAAAAAATAGATGAAACTTGGAAAGTAATAGCACCTTCTAATAATTATAAAATAGATCAGTTAGAGGCGTTTGCAAATGTTAAAAACTTCAATACTTTGAATATTGATACTATTATAACAAATCTTGCTGAATTAGATTCATTTGGTTTAGAAAATCCAAGCAATGAATTTACTGTTTGGGAAGGCGATAAAGAATATAAAATATTCGTTGGAAATAAAACAGCTGACGAAGAAAAATACTATGTAAAATATAATGATGAATATTTCAGTGTAGAACTTATATATATAGAAGCATTAAAGAAAACTATTGATATGCTTAGAGATAAACAGATATTTGATAAAACTATTTATATAGATTCAGTAGTAAAAACAGAAAGCAGCATAAGAGATTATACAAATACTATAAGAAAAGAAAATAGAACTAATTGGGTTGTTGATGGAGTAGATGAAGAAATCAATTTAAATAAAGCATACAGAGATTTTGAGGCATTATCTTTGGTTAAAGCTACAGGTTTTGTATATGATGAGAATATGCTAAAATACTTAAATAGATTATTCAGAATACCTGATGCTACTGTAACTATATATATGGAAGATAATACTAAAACAGAATATCAATTAGTATATGATAATAATGATAACAGAGTATATGTAAAACCTAAAAGCGGTATAATATACGAAGTTGATTATAATATATATTCTGCTGCTATGCGTGACAGAAGTTATTATATAAAAACTGAAGATGATGATAAAGAAATGAATGATGAAAATGATCCTTATATGGATATGGTAGAAGATGGTATGAGATTAGATGAAAATTTGCAGCAATAAATTAATAAAAATTTAATATATTTTTTAAGGAAGTAATTTATGAAACAGCAAATACCTAATTTACTAAGTATAAGCAGAATAGTTCTATCGCCTCTAGTTATATTTCTGTACTTTTATAACTCTATGATAAGTGCAGTATTAGCATTAATATTTCTTATTATACTAGAAATAACAGATGCTTTAGACGGTGCTATGGCTAGAAAATTTAATCTTGTCAGTGATTTAGGAAAAGTGCTTGATCCTTTTGCCGATACAGTATTTCATATAACAATGTTTACAATATTTCTTTACGAAGGTTCTATGCCTATATGGATGTATATAATATCACTTTATAGAGATATGTTTTCAATGTTTATAAGAATATTAGGAGGACTTAGAGGTTTTGCTGTTGCTGCCAAATTCAGCGGTAAATTAAAAACTGCATCAAGAGCAGCTGCTGTAGTTATAATATTCCTTTTAAAAATATTGAAATATACGGAAATATCGCTTCCTTATGAGCAAATAACATACTATAGTTTATTAGTTGTTACAATAATAACAATATATTCATTCTTTGATTATATGCCTTTAATAACTGGAAAATCAAATAAAAAATAATAAATAAAAATATATAAAAATAAAAGGGTTATTCTTAATTAGAATAGCCCTTTTTAATTATTATTAGAACCAATATCTAAATCCAAAATCTCCTGAGAATCTAAAGAATTTAGCAAAAGTCCAGCCCGTATGACTAGGATACCATCCGAAAGTTCCAAAACCTTCACTTCCTACAGCTATAACGTTAAGGCCTGGAGAAATCTGTAAAAATATTTCCCAATCTCTATCAACTATAAAAGAAACTCCTAAAGGAAGCCTAAAACCTAAACCTAAATTCCAATAATTATTTCCAAATTCAGCAACTGCCTCAGCACCAGGACCAAAATAAAGCCAAGCATCAGACTCGCCTGCTTTTCCTATTCTATATTTTAATCCCCACCAATCAGCATTAGCACTAAGTCCGAACCAAGCCCATCCTTTAGTTGATATGCCTATATTCAATATACCGCTAAAAACTAATGGAAAATTATCAATCTTTCCTGTAACACCTAAAGAAGCCTGACTTGGAAAACTAAATCTCAAAAAAAGTCCTGCCGCTGCCCCATTAGGATAATCAGCATATAATTTAGACACAGAGAAAAAAGAAATGAAAATTATAAAACAAGTACTGTAAGTTATTACTCTTTTTAACATATAAACAAAACCTAATTATTACTTTATATAAATATAAAAAAATAATATAAAAAAGTGAAAAAATTATAATAAAAATAAAAGCTCCGCTAATAAAATAACGGAGCTCTAAATATTCTAAATAAATAATATTAGAACCAGTATCTAAATCCAAATTGGAATGTTAAATGTAGGAAATGCTCAAGATACCAATGATTCTCATTACCGAAATGAAGTCCAAGTATAGAAACACCATCACCATCAGCATGTACAACATTCACTACAGGAGCAGGTTCCAAGAAAATCTCCCATTGTTTCTTGATTAAGAAAGAAAAACCTATAGGCATTCTTAAACCAGCATTAATAGACCATATACCATAGGAACCAAAAGCAAAATCAGCAGCAAGTCCAGGTCCTAAATAAAAATGAACATCAGATTCTCCTGCCTTACCCAAAGGTATTTTCAATCCCCACCAATCCATAGTAAGTCCTACACCAAAATATTGATAACGGCTATCAAATATATTAGCTACAGCTTGAACACCAAACATCAAAGGTACGCCATCAAATTGACCAACTAATGTTAAACCTTGGTTAGGATATCCAAAAAACAAAGAAGCTCCTATTGCAGCTCCATCTGAATAAGCAGCAGCAGCTTTTTTAGGCATAGCAACAACTAGAACGGCAATCATAAGAGATACAAGTGTAATTTTTTTTAACATAATATCCTCCATACTTAATATATATTTACACTATACAATTTATGTATAAAAATGTCAATAAGTAACATAATATTATTAACAACTTTTAATTATTTCTAAACAAGCAAAATTACATTAGATATCAAATAATATATTACTAATTTATTTTTTTATTTGCTGTTTAAGATATGCTGATATAAACTCATCAATATTTCCATCCATTACAGAGTTCATATTTCCGCTCTCACAGCCTGTTCTTAAATCTTTTACCATCTGATAAGGCTGGAATACATAACTTCTAATCTGATTACCCCAAGCTATATCTGTTTTCTCTCCTGCTATTTTCTGCTTTTCTTTATCCAATTTTTCTTTTTCTAATTGATAAAGTTTGGCTTTAAGCATTTTCATAGCCATATCTTTATTGTTATGCTGACTTCTTTCTGCCTGACATTGAACAACTATATTAGTTGGTATATGAGTTATTCTGATAGCTGATGAAGTTTTATTAACATGCTGTCCGCCGGCTCCTGAAGCTCTGTAAGTATCTATTCTCAAATCTGCTGGATTTATTTCTATTTCAATATCTTCGTCTATATCCGGCATAACACTAACTGCCACAAATGAAGTATGTCTTTTAGCATTGGCATCAAAAGGAGATATTCTTACAAGTCTGTGTACGCCTATTTCCGAACGTAAATATCCATAAGCATAAAGCCCTTGAACATAAAAACTTATCTGTTTGATTCCTGCTTCATCGCCTGGAAGTTCATCTGTAGTTTCAACTGTAAAGCCATGTCTTTCACAGAATCTTACATACATTCTTGAAAGCATAGAAGCCCAATCACAGCTTTCTGTACCGCCGGCTCCGGCATTCAAAGTTAAATATGCATTTTTACTGTCAAATTCACCTGAAAATAAATTCTTTGTTTCCAATTCCTCAAAAACTTTCTGCAATTCTAAGCATTCAGTTTCTAATTCTTTTTCCATTTCAGCATCATTTGATTCTATGGCCATTTCAACTAATTCATATATATTATTTGAATTTTTTATCAAATTTTCTACAGGCTCTATTTTATCAAGAAGAAGCATTCTCTCCTTCATAAGTTTCTGAGCTGCTATATTATCATTCCAAAAATCATCTTTAGCTGATATTTCGTCTATCTCTTTAACCCTCTTATAAATAGAATCCGGGTCAAAGATACCCCCTTAATATTTCTGATTGTTCTTTAATGTTAGATACTATGCCTTTAATTTCTGATAATGTCATAAAACGTCCTATTATTACTAAGATATAAACTCACTAACTATAGATTATAAATAAAGCTATAATATGTTAGTCTATATCTTGCTTATTGTTACTATATAAACTTACTAACTATAGATTATAAATAAAGCTACAATATGCTAGTCTATATCTT
>CASEHG010000283.1 GCA_949287565.1 uncultured Brachyspira sp. | reverse complement strand
TCTTTGAACATATTTCGAGCTATTTTTTCCACTCCTTCGGTATCTCCTGCATTAGCCATTTTCACTAAATTAGCTATCATAGGATTATTGTTTCCTATCATTTGTTCAGTTATTTTTTGTGGAGAAAGTCCTTTTGCTAAAAAACCTTGTAACATTTGTATTGGATTCATAGTGTTAATCCTCCTTATCTAACAAAATTCTAATTTGTTTTTTCAATGTCTTGATTTCGTCTTGCAAAGGTTTCATGTCAGGTATTTTGATATTTTTTATTTGAGCTTCAATATCTTCAATAGTAGCATATTTAGTCGTTACAGGTTCTTCTGCTTCTATTGGTTTATAAATAGTTATTTTACTTGTACCATCTTGTTGAAGTTGTTTTGTTACTATTGCACTTCCATCTACAAGTGGAAAATAACTAATACTACCATCTAATGGTATATCCATAGCTTTTACAACTTCTAAATTATCTATTGATTTTCCTTGTAAACTATTAAATCTTATATTCATATTAGGTACAGCAGTTTGTTGGGGTTGTTGATTAAAATATGGATTAAAATATGGATTTTGATTATACGAATTAAACATTATTCATCTCTCCTTTTTATTTAATAATAAACCAAAAGAGAGAATTATTGTCAGGGTTCCTAAAACATAAAAAATAAGACATTTTAAATGTCTTATCTCTCTACAGGTGGCAACCCTAATGGGCGCTCTAAAACAGAATAAATTGTAGCACATTCACGTTTTGTAATTGTATTATCTTCAAAACCTTTGAGTTTCGCGATATATTCATAAGTTTGATTTTCTCTAAAATACAATTGAAAAATTTCATATCTCATTGGATAATTTTTTCTCCAATATTCTTCGTGCTCAATAAGTATTGGGTGGTTTGGACTTATTGCTACAAAATTCTTTAATGCATCATATTTACTGACTTTTCCCGTCCATAAATACATATCACATATATTTGACTTACCAGTCATTATAAATGCGCTAAAAATAGCAAACATTATTGAAACCACTAAGTCTACTTTTAGCAGTACAAATAAACTTAATAATATCAGTAAACTCCAAACCAAGCAACGATACCAAGTTTTAAAATGTAACGCTTTTCCAAAGCAACCTCTACTAATCATAAATGTTAACATTGTAATTATTATATAATTCACGGGTAGACCAAGAAGTCTACCCATTAGAAATATTAATATTGTTTCTGCAATATTAAAAATTAAACTACTAAGGAGGTTCTTTGTTTTATCACTCATCTAAACCACCACTTTTCTTCCTATTACTTTTAATTATTATACGGATTATTCTCCGTCTTCTGGATTATATACCCAAAACCAGCTATCCCACATATCAAACACCTCACTTTACAAATGAATTATAATATATTGCATATATTAATCCTAAATTTATTACATAAAACATCATATTAAATACAACTAGATTCAAACATCTAAACGTAGTACTTTTAATCTTCTTTTTAGTCGCGTCATTCCTATTCCAAATTTTCTTGTATACTTCTTGAATTTTATATAATTTATCCTTAAACAAAAATAAAAACCCAAACATAATTATTCTTGTTAAAACTGCATATATAATATAATTATCATTATTATTTAATATTATAAAAGATGGTAACACACAGCTTAACATTAATACTAAACTTGCTATTGCAAATGTAAATATATCTGTTATTTGTGCTTTTTCTTTATATAAAATTTTCAATATTATGAATTGAACCACTGTATAAGCTATTTGAAACCATATACTAAATTTAATAAAATGCTTTAACAATATGTATTCTGCTATCATAAGTACAATATACAAAAATCTTTTTGATTTCAGCTCTTTTGTAAATATCATGAATAGTGCAAAATAAATTGCTTCTGGGATTTGTCCCAATAATAGTTCTAACATTTCGATATTCTCCCTTTTTTGTAAATATTATACAGCATAAATATCGAAATGTCGACTATTTTTTATAAACTTGTATCATTTTCTCCAGTATATGTACCGGTAATACCTAAAATAGTTTCTCCAGCTTTTATTTTGTCTGCTGTAAGACCAATAGCATCAGCCACATCAGCATATTCTCCATTAAATTCCATATTCAAATTACTGTCTAATATTTGTTTAGTAGTATTTATTGTACGTATTTGTATTCTGTTGTTTTCTGTATCATTAGTTACACCACCATCTACAGTAAACGTTCTTGAATTTGGAAATAATGGTAAACTTCCAGTAATTTTTTGCCCGTTTGCATATGCAGTTTTATTTAAACTAATATCTTCAGCAGTAGCGGTTGCATCACTTGTATCAATACCTCCTTCCAATGTTCCTTCTACCCCAAGACAAGTTACACCTTTTTTAAGATTTTCTGGAAGTAAATTAGTATTTTTATCTTGTAAAATTTCTTGTAAATTAGTCTTTAATTCTGACATTGTATTCTCCTTTCTTTTATAAATTTAATAGTGTTTCTAACACTTTTTGTTTTTCCTTAAATACTTTATCTACTAAATCTGGTCTTGCATTTTCTTTTTCGATATATTCAACACATACAAATCCTATTACTGTCCCGTCATTACTACGAATAGCCATACAATATTTTGATTCAACACCTCTGTTCAATAAAAATTCATATGTACCAGCGTCTACTGTTTTCATTTCTTCAGCGTCATTTATATAACAATATCCTGTCTCATTTAAAGTCCTAATAATATAAGCTATTACACTTCTGAATTGGTCTTTAAACTCTGACATGAATGGTTTTACTCCAACTTTTACTTGTTCATTAGTCATAGACATTTTTAAGAAACTTTGTCTATTAACTCCTTTTCCACCATTATGATATTGTACTAAATCTACTCTATCGGCATTTGTAAAAATTAGAATTTGTTGCAATGTTTTATCTATTTCTTCTGTTATTCTAGTTAGCTTGACATTTTCTTCAGAAGAAGGAACATGGCTTGTAACTCCTTGTACTATGTTATTTATTAATAACTCATTATTTTTTAATTGCTGTTCTTGAAAAGCCTTATTTTGTTCTTGTATTAATTTTAACATAGTATCAAATCTATCGTCAGATTTATCTTGATTTTTTTCTAATCGTTTATCTTTATCTTTATTATCTTCTCTAGACCTCTTGAAGCCAAGATAAGCTATCATAACAGTAAGAACTCCACATAGACCCAGAATACCTATTTCAACATAAAATTTTACTAATTCTGCCCAGTCCACATGTGGTTCCTCCTTTATTTTAAATTTTTGATTTGTTCTTCTAATTGGTCAATTTTATGTTCATACATAATAATTCTTTCTTCTACTTGAAACCATCTATTATTACCAGAGTTTCTAACACTATTGAATTGACTAATATGTCGTATACTCATAATTAAATTACCAATTAAAAGAACCATAATAATAACTGTAATAATTATTAATGTTTTGTCTATATTATCTAATTTTTTAAATTTATTTAACATTTTTATTTTCCTTTCTTTTATTAAACTGATACTAATCCTAAAATTTGTTGTGATAATAATAAACATTCTTCATATTCTTCTTGAGTAATTGGTCCTACTTCTACTGTTCCTTCCACTCCAAATATTGTAACTCCGACTTTTATGTTCTCAGGTTTCAAATCAGCATCCCCTAAAACTTTTCCTCCACTAGTATATCCCTCTGGGATAGTTTGGTTTTCAGCTGATGGAGTAATTTCCAAAGCACCATTATTTGGCATAGCACCAAGTATTACATCTGCACCACTGGTATAAACTGTTTTTCCAAATAAGACTTCATCAGATGTACCGTCTATTTGCCCTTGGCTAAAATAAAAATCTCTACCATTAATATTTACACCAATAATTTCTTCCGAATTAGTAAATGTATATTGTGTTATATCTATATAATTTGATACATTATATCCTGTTAATGTAGCGTATTCCATAGGTATATATTCTGTAAATGTATTATTTGTATCATCCCAATAATATAACACACTATCATAGATTACATATTTTTCATTAATCCAGTAAAAGTATACCTCAGTTGAACTATTGACTTGGTATGCATTCTCTTTTATCAAATCTCCAACACTTAGGTCTAAATTTAAGGCATAGATATTACCTTCTATGAAAATTTTATCACCATAAAAACTAACACCATCTACATTATTTTGTTTTTTACTAGTTATATTATATGTATCAGATAATTCATCATATATAAATTTATTAACATAACCACTAGTACCACTAGCAGACCAGCCTTTGTATATAGTAAAGTTATTACCAGTAAAAATCGGGGAAGCACCAGATAATCTTTGATATTTTTTGAAGGTATTAGTATCTTTTTGATAACGATAAAGATAGCCATCACTATCTAATTGGCATTCTTTACCGGTAGTCATTAAACTAGAAAAGTCATCACTATTTGAAATTTCTCCTAAATCTGTCACAGTTTTATTTATAAAGTTAACAGAAATCGCCCCGTATTTAGTAGTAGATGATTCAGCTTTATTGACTATAAAAATATACTGTTCATCGTCATAATATACTACAGCTATATATTTTGAACTACCTCTTAATCCAACATCATATGTATCGATAAATTCACCATCAAAATAGATATACATTAATGAATTCTTAGAATGTCTAATTGTCAATTTTCCAAATATATATGTATCTGGATAAGGAGGATATCCAGGATTTGCAATTTTTTCTACTGTATATGTTTTACTAGTATAATCCAATGCTCCATATATATTTTTTCCTAAAAAACCTTCACCAGTAATTTTCTCTCCATTAGCATAAGCTGTTTTACCAAATGCTATATCTTGTTTAGTTGCTGTAGCGTCAGATGTGTCTACACCAGTTTCAATACTTAATATCTCAGTATCAAAATTAGCAGCAGGTATTTGTTCTTCTGTGCCTTTTTTCTCTCTAATTGCGTCTGCAACGTCTTTTAAATAATTACTTAAATTACTTATGTCTGCCATATTAATACTCCTTTCTTAACGTATTTCCTATTGCGTCATTTATCGCACTATTCATTTGTTCAAATGTAGGGTAGTCAGATAAATCTAAAGCTACATTACCTAATACCTCCCATTTACCATCTATCCAATAATATTCATCAAATGTGCCATTATCTGCTGGTACTAAATATATTTTATTGTTCTCTCCTGTTTCAGGTAATTTATCTACTGGCACAAAAATATTTAATGAAATTTGTTCATATGTTTTTGTTTCACCGTCTACATCTACAAATTTATTCACTAGTGATTTAGATACTTTATATACATTTGCCATAGCTTCTGTAGCTGGTGAAATAATATTCCCTTGACCATCTGTTATACTACCATCTGGATTTAACCATTTATTAGGTAGTGCTTTACTTAATTCATATGCTTGGTCCATAATTACCTCCTTTATAATATATATCTTCTATTTGTTAATTGTTGATGCATAACTGTGACCCAGTCATTAAATACACTCTGTTGTCCTAGCTCTGATTGAGAAGCTAATCCCTCTGCTCCTCTATTTAGATACGCCATACAAGCACATTTTACAATTATGGGCCAACAATCATTTAAAAACAATGTATTTATTTGCCTATTAGTCCATTGTGCAGCCTCGTGTATTACTAAATCACATACATCTTCTAATATCTCTAAATTATTTCTTTCTGCAAAATCAAAATCATGAGCTCCTTCTAATGACTCTGCTTCTCCATCCAATGATATAGAATAATAATCTAAATTAGAAACTAATTGAATCGGATACACTATATTATTATCTATTATTACTCTATCTTCTGGATACAAGCGTCCTGAATAAAATTCATAATTTATTTCATCTATTTCAATAAAACCACTATTATTTCCATTTAATTCTGTTTCGTATTTAATTAATTCTTCGTCTTTTATAAATTCAACGTATACATGATTTGATGAATTAGTTACATCCCCTGTTAAATTAGTTCTATTTATTGGAGCATAAAAATTATTAATAGTTACACCATTAAAATTTAATACATCTGGTGGAATACTACCTGCTTCTGACCCAAAAATAAATAATGCAGGAATTTCTTTTTTTGTACTATCTACTAAATAACCTTTATTTACTATCCACCACGCATAATTTTTAATTTTTTCTTGTATTAATTTAATTTCTTCTTCACTAAAACCATTATTAGTTATAGTCAAAAACGAATCAGTATGTCCTATTATAGGAGAAAACGTTGAATACACAGGCACTGTTTCTTTATCACCTTTATAGTTTTTTCCTAACATACGTTTTGTTTTTTCTACGATTTTTTCAGCTGTTATATCTGTTGTAAGCATATTGTTTCCTCCTTTTTTAATATAAAAATCAGATTGCTGTTCACAATCTGACTTAATTTCATTACCAATTTGCACAATTGATGTGTTGCCATTAAAATTTGTCAATTGTGATTACATTAGTAACAGTATATTATATTTTAATATTTTTTTCAAATGGAGTACAACTATTTATTTTCCTGTCGAACCAACTTTTGAAAATCGTCCATTTTTAGCTCTAATAACATTCACTTTAGGAAAAATATAATTATTAGTGATGTGTCTCCAACTTACTTTTCTTTTTATATTGCTTATAGTATATTTACTAACATTATATTTTTCACCTATTTCTTTTAATGTTAATTTATCTTCTGCTAATAATTCACAAATTTCTATAACATTTTGATTTGTCAATCTCGCTTCAGAATTCTTTTCTCCTACTCCTTTATTCACTCTGATAGAAGAATTCATACCTCTTTCCATCCATCTTAAATTTTTGAAATAATTGTTTACTATATTATTATCTATATGGTCTATTGTTGGGTCTTTCATGTTTTTTGGTGGTTTTCCAATAAAATTATAAGCAACTAATGTAGCAACTCTCACATATACAGTTTTATCTATTCCTACAAGACTTAAACTTAAATATCCATCTTTATCTTTTTTAGGCTTCAAATATCCTTTCTTATATTTTGAATATACATTTCCATATTCATCTATTAAATACAATGGTTTTACGTTTTTATATTTTAATTCTCTAAACACCTGTACTTCCCCATCCACTTTTGCGTACATTAGTTACAAAATCATCTTCTGTTTTATCAAATTTTAAAATAAGACCTTGACCAAGTTTTTCACCTTTTTTGATTTCTACTATTTCATCTAACATATTATAAAATTCAAACGCTATCTCTCCATCATTATCAGGATTTCCATAATAGTCAGCGTCTACTACACCAATACCATTTAATAATATTAACCCTTTTTTACTTGGATTAGATGAACGATTAGCTAATATTAACACTTGATTAGGCATTAATTCACATTTAACTCCAGTAAACACTCTAGTAATTGTATTTGGATTAAATATTATATCTTCTAATGCGAAGAAGTCATATCCAGCACTATTCAAAGTTGAACGTTCAGGTAATTTTATATCTTCTTCTATTCTTTTTACTTTTTCAAATTTAACCATAATAACCCTCCTATTTATTATTTTCTTCTAAAGGTTCGCTAATTAAATCAAATGCGTCCTTTTCTGTAATTGACACTTCATTATCTTTTATTATTAATAAATGATTTCGTGTAAATCTTTCTGTACCAACAATATAGCAGTCATCAGTCTCGTGAGTTACTGGAATACCCATAAATTCAAATGACCAAGGCATATTATTATAAATATTTTTTGTATGTTTCAAACCAAATTGAACAAGCTCATCAAAAGTAATGGCTTCTACAATCATTGGTTTCATTTTAAATTTAGCCATAGTATTAATCCTCCTATTAATTAAATAATTAAAAGACGGGGTTGCCCCGCCTTATTTTATACTCTTACACAGTCTTTAATGTTAACAGCTGCGGTAACTGCTGTACCTTTACCTATTACAACTCTATCTCCTGATACTTCAATTACGTCAAATATACTATTTTTAGTCCAACTAGCTAAATTTATACCTGAATATGATTTAGTACCAGTAAATTTAACTTTGCAACCTTTTATAATACTTGGAGTAGTTGTTTCTGCTCCTGCTAATCTTATATCACTTTCGTTCATCCAACCTAAGTCCCCAGTTGTATTATATGGATGAGCTGCTCCTTGAGCATATCTTGTAATATTAGTTGTTTTGTTAGATACACTGCCTGCTGGTGATTTAGCATTTGAGCTTGTATATAGATTTCCATTTATTACAACTCTATCCCCAATATTAAATTTTTGAGTTGGAGCTGGTGATGGAGTAGGTTCAGGAGTTGGTGCAACAGGCTCAGTACTAGATGATGAGTTTGGATTTGGAAATTCATCTAAATACGCATAGTTTGTATCAAGATTTCCTGAATATCCTGAAAATCTACCTTGTGAAGTAAATTGCCATAAGTGAACGTCACTTCTTTTTGACGCACTAGTATTCAATCCAGTTTGTTTACCTCCTGATGTAGGCCATTGAGCTACCCATTTATCATAAGGTTTTATTTCACTGCCATTCAATTGATTATTAAACCAACTTTCTGAAGCGTATATTCCTGAATAAAATCCCGCATTCTCAGTAGCTTCACAGAAAGTAGCACACATTTGTCTTAATGTTTGATTTGAAGGCATACCATTTTTCTTTTTATAACCATCTGCGTCCTCCATGTCAAACCATACACCAAATTTTACTATATCTTTATATGGTGTAATAGCATTTATCATAGCTTGAGCTTCTTTTGCCGTTCCTGCTACATCTAAAGCATATGAATACCAATAAAATCCTACTGGAATTCCTAATAAGCGACATAAATCTGCATTTCTTGTAAATTTAGCGTCTATAGTACCTTTTGTACCATATCCTACACGGATAATCACAAAATCTATCTGACTTTTTAGCGCTGATAGGTCTATATCACCTTGATGAGCACTTATATCAATACCTCTTTTACTCATTTTCTTTTTCCTCCTTTTCTTCGGATTCAAAATTTCTTTGAAGTTCTGCATTTCCTTGTTCGATGTCTTCATTTTTCTTTTTATTACTTAACATTATTTAGACCCTCCTGTTATTTTATTTACTACAGAAGTACCTACTTCATAAATACCAATAGATACGCCTAATAGCACAAATATGTTAATTACACCAGACACAATTCCAGCGAAATCGTACTGTCCTACGTAAATAATTCTTAATCCTCCGATTATTACTGAAAATATTAGTGCAAGCCATTTTGTGTCGAATTTTTCTGGTAAAAATTTCTTAGAAATTTGAGTAAGTAATGTAATTATAGCACTACAACCTGCGATTGTACCTAAAATTTCAATACTAATGAAATCATTCATTATTTTTACCTCCATTTTAAAATTGTTTTCTATTTAATGGGTCATGCGCACGCTCACCAGGAGCCACTATATCGGCTTCTTTTAGTCTCAATGATAAATTTAGTCTCCTTAAAGAATAAACGCCTGTAATCTCATCGTAAGCCTCTACAGTGTATGTATATTTTTTATATTGTGGGAATAATTTAAATCCATTCAAGTCTGCTTGAGCGTCTTTTGCTACATACACAATACTACCGATTGGGTATTTTAGTGTTTTCTCCTTTATTTTTTGAGTTTTTTTAGATTTTTCTTCAAGATTTGTTGTAGTTTCTTGTTTTTTAGGTTTTGTTTCTGAAATTATCTCAGCTGTTATTGCTTCTGTAGCTGTTTCTTCTACTGGTGTATCTATTTTAGCAACGATTTCTTCTGAATTTTCAGATTTTACTGATTTTTTTCTAGTAGCCATTATTTCTCCTCCTTTTTATTATTTAAATACTTATTTCTCTTAGCTTGTCTGCAAGAATAACATCTTTTTGGTAGTGGGAATCCTTTTTCTTGATAAAATTTTTGGTCTTTTTCAGTAAAGAAAAATGTCTCACCACAATCTTGGCACTTTATATTTATACTTGGCATGTTTTTGCCCTCCTATTTATTTGGCTTTTTACTTGTAAAATTAAAACTAAACTCTGGTTCAGTTTTTTTCTTCTTTTGGTCACCTAATAATACGTCTGGATGGTCTTTTAATAGTGTTTGTACCCTAGCATTTGTAGCTTCAAGGAATATTTTATTCCTGTTATCTACGTAATCCTCGATTTCTTCATCAGAAGATACGTCTTCTGCACGAAGAAGTGATAATAGACGTGGGTCGTAACCTTTATCCTTAACGGTAGCAGCGATTTTATCCCTTCTTCTGATTAGAGATAACTCTTTTTCGTACTCTGCTATTTTCAATTCTTGGTTATCTATTTGTTTTTTATATCTTTCTTCTACTGACATTTTAGCCATTTCCTCGGCTTCTTTCTTTTTTTGTTCAATTTCTTCTAGTATATTCTCACGCATCTTTTCTTTTTCTTCTGTTATGCTAGCTTTTAGCGCCGCTGTTTGCTTTTGATGTTCTTCTTCTTTTGTTCTTAGTGCTTTAGCTATAGCTTTATCTAATTTTTTATCGAATTCAGCTTGAAGTTTAGGGTCTTGAAGTAATACATCTAGGTTTTGTGTCTCACTAGGTGTTGGTGTGTTGATAGTCCCTGTTGGTTGATTGTCGTCTTGGTTTTGATTTTGTTGGTTTAATTCTTCTTCATTCATGTTTTCATCCTCCTATTAAATTTTTAAATTTTTATATTTATTTTTCGACACCGGCGAGTGTGCCGGTATCAAAATTAATAACGTTATTTATTAGGTCTACCTTCTCTTGTTTGTGTTTTCTTAATATTTTTAGTTCTATCTTTTACTGCTGGTGCTTTATTTTGTGTCTTTGCTTCAATCTGGTTATTAGTTTGTGACGCTGTAGTAGAAGTGGTTGAAGTCTTTTCTGAAGGTGTGGCTTCGGTAGAAGTACTAGATAGGCTATCCACGTCGTTTGGTGATACGAAGTTCGTATCTGGTGTAACTGTGGTATATGGTATTTCTGTTTCTTCTTCCTTGTTCTTCTTTTCTGTAGCGTAGTCGTATCCAAGATTTGATAGAAGAGTTTTTTGTGATAGGATACCGTTTAGTGCTAATTGTTGATTTATCGTCTCGTCTGTCATTGATGGTAAGTTTGTGCCTATTTCAATACTTATGTCGTCTATATTATAATGTGTAGGTGACACTAGATTAATTCTTGCGAAGAAGTTGGTCCATCTATGTTTTATTAGGGTTGTTACCCCTTGTCTTACGTCGTCTAACATTAGCGCCATTGTATAAAACTTACGGTCGATGGCAGAGGCATTCATATCTCCTGAGTTAAATGCGGCGTCTGAGGTATTAGGAATACCTGAGATTTGAAAGATACTATCAACATAGTATTTCAAGTATTTCGTTGCGTCCTCTGCGTGTATTTCTTTTAATAGCCAGCCTACATCTCCTCCTTCTTGAACATAGAATGTCTTTGAATCGATAAGGTACTGGTCTTCTAATTCACGGGCAGGGTTTAGTATCTTCTCTGGATTGTTTGAGGAAATAGGGGCAGTGGGGTCGAAGTCTGGATTAGGTATTGTTAGTGGGTTCTCAGGTCTGTAACCAGAAATTTTTAACTTCGCGTCTGCGTCATTATAGTGATATAGATTATTTAAGTTGTTCATTATCTCTTCATAATTTGATACTAGAGAAACGATTGGGTCTATTATAGAAATCTGTGGGTCTGGCTCAAATACACTGAAAGTTGGTATATTATGAGTAGATGGTTTTTCTTCTTTTAGAGTTATTTTTGTTTTATATTGTGACGTAGCGTCTTGGTTTGTAGTTTTATCATAAATAGATGTTGTGTAATTGTTAGTATATGGGTTACATTCAATACAATAATATAGTGTATGCTCTTGATTGTCCTCGCTATTACGAGAGTCAAGGGTATATACTGTGATAAGGGCTACTGCGTTTTGTTGTTGTGCGTCGCTGATGTCAGTAGGGAATAATGCTACTGTATTAAGGGCGCTGAGTGGGTAGTACGTATAATTTGGGTCGTTTTGTGAAGTCCCAGTAGAAGTGGCATCTACTTCTGTTGTTGCTGGTGTGTTTACTAAGTCTAATTGACGTTCATATGCTGCACCATATAGAACAGCATCATGAAATAATTGTTTCAATACTGTTGGGTCGTCATTTTTTGAAGAAATAGAAGTAATTAAATACTTCATTTGAGCGGCTGTATCTGGGTCTAGTGGTTGAGTGTGTGATGGATGAAGTAAGCGGTATGCTGGTTCTTCGCTTTCATCAATTATTTCTGCATTATATGTAATATCTCCAGACAAATAGCCTGCTGCTAGGTCTGTTATGAATTTTTCAAAAAATACTTGAACATTTCCTTCGCTTCCTGGTGAAGTTGAGCTTATACCACGAAGGTATCTCTCATTTATAGACTGTCTTTTTTGTAGAACTGCATCTACTTCTGCAAATAAGTCTTGTATTTTACCATTTGTATATTCATCTTTGATATTTTTAGTAAGTTTTATCATAAAAAATCTTACCTCCGTTCACTTTTATATTTTTTATTATAAAATATTTTATTTTTTAATGCAAGTGGAGTACAACTTTATTGTCTAAATATTTCAGACAACGTTCTTGTTGTCTAAATGTTTCAGACAAGAGCTTTGTTGTCTAAATATTTCAGATATATGTTTTGGGAGTTGCCATTACATGCTTGTACTCTAAAAGATATACTATGACTGCATTTGAAGGCTATATACTTTATTACAGTCCTCATTGATAAACACTGATAAACACTTGACTTTTAATTAAAAATGCTTTATAATAGAAGTATAAAGAAAAATAAATATAAAATATAAAATATTTTATATTTAAAATAATAAAGAAGGGAAGTGATTTTATATGATTTATTACAAAGTGTCGTTTGGTAATAACATAACCAAAGAGTTACGCAACGCAACTAAAAGGGAATTGCTAATCGGTGGCGAATTGCTAACACTCAAAGAATTACAACGCATACAAGCCCAAAACTATTACAACTACAACGATAATGACTTTCAAAAAATAGAATGCAGTAAACAAAAAACGGCTTTCATATTTGGTAAAAGAATAGAATTAAAATAAAATGGAGGTTGATAAATATGAGGTTAATAACATTGAATACTAAAAATGAAATAATTGAAATAATTGAAAATAATAACACTTATATAATGAGTGTATTACTTAAACAACTATGGCTTAAAACAATGAAAGTAACGAATGACGTCAAAAAAATAGATTATTCATACAACTATTCGGATAAACAAATTGTAAAAATCACATTCAAAAACAATATGAAATATGTATTCGAAGACATACCAACTACGCATGGCGTAATTGATATAGATACTATATTAAAAGGGGGCGAATAATATGTTGCTAGATATGAGATTATTAGTATTTGCTACATTAGGAAGAAAGGCAGAAAAACAAATAATGACAGAAAAAACAAAACAAGCCATAAGAGATAACGACTATACAGTAAAATTCGCAGATTATGGCACAATCCAAAAAAAGAATTATACAAGGTCATATTATCGTGAAGAAGACCAAAGACAAATTGACGAATTCATAAAATTAAAAGGCTTTAAGAAGATAACAGAAACAAAAAAAGAATATACAATTGAGATTGTACCCAGTGCAAAAGGCATAAAAGAATATGAAAAAATGCTAAATGAGCAAGAAAAATCACAACATAAAAACATAGCAAAAGTAGCAAGTCAACTAAAAAGTAAGATTAATAAGATTAAATAGAGGGGGGGACGGGTATACACCCCACCCCCATATATTATAAAATAGAGGAGGAATAAATATGGAATATAAAATATTAAGTATTAAAACGAAAGAATTATTCAATGAATTAAAAGACTATGGAGTAAAAAACGCATTAAGGGGGATTATAGACGACCCCCAAGCAGACAATGACATAAAGAATACAGCTAAATACTATATGTATTGGCTAGAAAAAAGCGATACAATAGACGACCCAGAAATAACCAAATACAATGACTATGACGAAGACCAACTAGGAAAAATATAAGAAAAGGAAGGGATTAAATATGCTAAAAAACGAAGATTTAAAACAAATTAGCAAAGCACAAACACTATTATGTGTAATATGGCAATATTCAATAGATAGCGATGAATTATATGAAAAAACAGGCATAACTACAAAAGATATTCACGATAGTATAAAGGCTCTTAACCATATTCATGCACAAGAAACAATAAAGCATTTAAGAGCAAGTGAAAAAGCAAATAAATGGAATAAGGCTAACCCAGAAAAACACAGAAAACACAACCGCGACTACGAAAGAAGAAAAAATAAAAGTATGAAAAAAGAGGAGGTGAAATAATATGGAACAGGATTTTACAACATTTTATATGGACTTTACAATAGCCGATAAATTCGGTATAGAAGCTATAAAAGACACATACAATAGAGCATTCAAAGAATGGAAAAATGACTACAAGTATCTAACATTTCTAGTGTTAAATTTAAACCATAAAATATGGGAACATTACGAAAAACATAATGACGAATACGCAAGACTATATGACAAGCTATGGAGAGAGGCGGACACATACGCAATGAATAGCTTAAAAAATAGTGAGCTTCAATACTATTTGAATATATTAGATTAAAAGAGGTAAATAATTGTATCAGTACACAAAGGCGACGCTCCGCACGTCCCTCGCAGTGCATAAAAATAGTTGAAATTGCACTAATCAATAAACTATCATAAAAAAAGACAACAAACTTATTAACTTTTTATTGATATACTATTGATTTTAAACTAAAAATAGTGTATAATAGAAAGTGAACGAACATATACGGACACTGTTAAAAACAGAAATCTAAACCGTATATGAAAGAAAGGAGAATTACTATGCAAATAAATGGAAAAGACGTAGTAAAAATTAAGATAAGCGAAATGAAAGAATTACTAAAAGAAGGTGTAAACTTACTTATTTATAGTGAGTCAGGACTAGGAAAAACAAAAACAGTAAAGGATTATGCAAAAGAAAACGGACTTAAACTAAAGACAATTAACTTAGCGACAAAACTACCAGAGGCAATAGGGGGTATTCCTTACGTAACAGAAAAAGACTATTACAAGGAATTGCTTTCAATAGAGCTTAAAGAAGTATTTGACGACGACGGCGAAGGTTGGATAATCTTCTTTGATGAGATTAACCAAGGTACACCAGAAATATTCAATACTCTATACGGTATTTGTTATCCTATGGGAGAAGATAGACAATGGTGTGGACACTCTCTATCTAAAGCACAAATTGTCGCTTGTGGTAACTTAGCAGACGGTACAGACGGTACAGTATATTTAAATGAATTACCAACACCATTGCACAATAGATTTTTTGTATACGAATTAATACCAAACAGAAAAGACACAACAGAATACTTAAAGAAGAAATGGAAGAATATACCACAGGTGGCTAAATACATAAAGACTATGCTTGACGCAAATATTAGCCCAAGGGATATTGACTTATGCTTAGATATACTTGCTTATGAGAAAAACGGACTATTGTTACAAGCAAAATTAGGTAGTGCCTTAACAGCTAAGATATTTGACTTACAAAAAGGAATTAAAAACCTTGACCCAGCAGAGCTAATCAAAAACGCAAGAAAAGTATATGAACAATTCAAAGAGGACGGCGAGGTTATGTTTGGAGCAGAAACAATAACAACAGAAAAAGACTTAAAAGCAAAATTTGAAGAATTCCTAAGCGAAGAAGAAATAGCAGGAGTTATGAAAGGGGATGAATAATTATGGCAAATCCATTTTTGAATAACGACAGCAGAGATGTTGAAACAGCAATATTATTAGAAAAAGCATATCAACACGACATAGGCAAAGCCGTCGCATATACAGACGGCAACAGAGTATTTATAAACACAGACGACAACTTATTTAATATACTACCAGCTTATGATAACAATATGTTAAAGTGGTTATTATGGCATGAAGATTATCATAAACAATTAAGACACCACAATAGATTTTTTAGATACTTACGCGAGCTAGACGAAGAAGATACAATGGACGAGTTTCACGTAACTAAAGAAGAAGTCAATATTATAATGGACATACTAGTACACGACAGCTTGTGTAAACTATTTCCAGAATTAGTAGAAACGGCTATAAATAATTTGGCACAATTAAGATATAGAAACTCATTAGGTTATACATTCAAAACATTTGTACTAGAAGATATGCTAAAAGAATATGCAGACTTCAAACGTGGTGTTGATAAAGACGACAAAAGTTCAGGAGCAGGAGATGAAGAAGAAACAGACGGAAAAGGAAAAGGCGAAACAAAAGATAGTAAACCAAAAGACGAGGACAAAGAGAAAGAGCCATCAAAAGATAGTAAAGATAGTAAAGGTAGTAAAGACGAGAAAAAAGCACACGGCGAAGGTGGAAAAGATGGCGATATGCCAAGTGGTAAAGAAGAAGATGGGACACCAGAAATGAAAGACACATCAGCTCCCGAACCAGAACCAGAAAGTGAACACGATAAAACAGACTGGAGCAAACTTGACGATATAGATAGTAAAGAGTTTATAGAAAGCAACGAGGCAGATAAATATGTATATCAAATCAACGAATTAAAGAAGAAAAAATTCAGACTAGGTAAACTTACACAAACATTAAATGGGCTAGCAACCACAACGAGAAAAAGAAGTTATACAATGCCAAGTACAATACATGTTGGCAAGGGAGTACTACTAAAAGGTCGTACACCAGGCAAGACAAATTTATACTTATGTTTTGACGCGTCAGGGTCAATGGGTCGTGAAATGGAAACATTTAAAGAGATTATCAGTAAATCAATACCACAGGCAATGGACGTACCAACAGCATGGTTTAGTGGTTACGGCGAAAGAGTACCAAGAGACCCAGAAGGTAGAAATAGCGACTATTATAAAGGTAAATTCAAAGACTTTATGCCAGTATGTGCCTACTCAGGATATGACGACGACGGAGACAGGACAATAGAATTATGTTTAAAAGCAGAGAAACAAGGATATTCTCCAATAGGTGTAACAGACGGTGGTGGTCAGATAAGCTGGTCAAGAGATATGATTAAACAATTACAACGTACAATACTTGTAGGACAAAATGAAAATTGGTTAGAAAGAGTACAAAAAATAAATCCTAAAATTCAAATAATAGTAGTATAAGAAAGGGGGTGTATATTATGTATAGACTATTAAAAGAAAAAGGTAATAACTTAAATGTTGTCTTAGAAAATATAGACACAAAAGCACAATTAAACTTAGGTAGACTTACAATAGATATACTTACATTACTTGAAACAAACGAAGACATGACATTTGGAGAAGGTAGTTCAATTCAATTAAAAGATAAATGGGACTTCACTATTAAAGACAGCACAGCAAAAGAATTATCAGCTAAGGCAATGCGTATGAGTAAGCCCATAAGAAACCAAAGTAAAAAAGCAACAGAAGAAAAGAAGAAAGAAGTTAATAAACAAATAGATGCACTAGACGTACTATTAGGGTTGGCTAATTATAGCTAGGCTATGCACAAATATTTGTTTGGTATAGAGCCAACAGAAAATTAGAAAGGAGTTGAATAAATTATGAAAAAATTAATATTGAACAAAAATAGACGGATGGCGTCGGTCTAGCCGAAGCACAATTACTAGACGAAGACAACAACACAATACAAAAGATGATATTTAGTTTTTCACAACCAGTATGGAATGATATGTTAAGAGGGGTGATGGTAATGCAAAATGAACAATATTACATCATAGTGAAATTTAATGAGTCAGACAAACTACCAAAACCTACACAACAAAGAAGTGTATTAATCAAAAATGTAATATTAAATGTAACAGAAATAGTAACATATACAAAGACAGGCTGGTCAAAAGACGTAAAAACAGCAGGAGATTATAGTGCAATACATAATTTCTTAAAGAACAGAAACAATCATACTACTAGTGATTGGAACTGTATAGGAATCAGAGTTATTCCAACAATATAGTGAACAGGTTAGAAAGGAGTAGATAAAAATGCCAAACCACGTAAGAAACGTAATTAAGATTAGTAAAATAAAACCAGAAGAAATAGATATGGTTTTAGATATGATAACAACGACATTAGACGACCCAACATTTCCAGACAAACAATATATGATAGACTTCGATAAGATTATACCAGAGCCAAGAGATGAATCTGAATGTCCCGATGAGTATAAAGTGAACAAGGAGTCACATATAGAGTCCCTAAAGGACAGACCTTGGTTTAATTGGTACAAATGGCACATAGACCATTGGGGTACTAAATGGGGAGCTTATGATTGTTATACCAAAATAGGTAAAACTTGTATTATGCTAGTATTCAGTACAGCTTGGACAGCACCAATGCCGATAATATATAAGTTAGCAGTATTAGGATATGAAATAACAGCCAGATATGCAGACGAAGATTATGGAGTAAATTGCCGGAAGATTAACTTACACACGTGAACAAGGCTGGACTCATTGGAATAGTATGGATTTAACTAATCCAGAGCAATTCGCAAGAAATTTATGGTACACATATTAAATTAGAAGGAGGTGATGTAAATGGGATACCGTTCACAAGTATATTTAAAGACTACAACAGAGGGATACTTAATAATCAAAAGAAGAAATGATAGTATAGAAAACCTAAAGCATAGACCATTACAATACGCAGAAGAAATCAAAAGAACACCAGCAGGTTTTTATAAAATATGGTTTTGCGATATTAAATGGTATGAAGGTACTTATGAGGAAATAAAACAATTTATGAGAGCATTAGACGACCTTGTAGAGCAAGGTATACCTTATTCATTCATTAGAATAGGAGAAGACCCGACTGATATTGAATACAAAGTTAACTGGACTGATGACGTACCAGATGAAATTCAAACATTCGAGCCAGTAATAGATGTGAACGACGAGGACTGGAGCTGTTATGAAGATATAACCAAAACAGAAAAGTATTCTCATATAATAGGAGTAATGTTTGACTTGTTTGATAAACACGAAGAATGCGATGATATTAAAGACGCTTTAAGAAATATGAACCGCGATGGCGAAGTAAGCGATACAGAATATGACTACGCAATCGAGCATAGGGAAGAATTATTAAAAGAATGGGAAGAAAGGAGTGAAAGATAATGGACGTACTAAATGTAACAGAAGAATTAACTTTAATTGACGTAGAAGTAAGACATAAAATTTCAGTACCTGGATACAGAAGTGGTGTAACTGATGTGTATGTGTTCATAGATAAGGGTGCTGAAACGTATTACTGGGTAACGACTTCTAACCAACCATTTGAAGTAGGTAAGATATATGACATACAATGTAAATGTAATCGAAGTCGTAATAATAGGTTAATTTATGTAAAGATTATAGGCTCAGGAAGCAAGAAAACTGTTCAAAATGAACAACCAGCAACGAAGCCAGATGCTGAAGATGTGTTATTAGGTTTGAAAGACTATTGATATACACTTGACTTTAGATTAAAAATGTTATATAATATAGTAAAAGGAGGGATATAGCAATGGAAGGACAATGTCCAAAATGTAAAAATTGGAATTTAGATTATGACGAAATGGAAATCGAAGGTAACTCAGTTTACTATCCTTGGACTTGCGAAGATTGTGGTGCATCAGGAAAAGAATGGTATGACTTAGAGTTTAGTGAACAAGAATTAGATGAAGAAGGAGGTGAATAGAAATGGTAGATTTTTCACATATTGTTGGTCAAGAGCAAGCGAAGTTAGCTATTCAGGATTGGTACACAAGTGAACAGCAGCCGTTATTAATTTACGGCTCATCAGGATTTGGTAAAACATTATTTGCTGAAAGTTTAGGTGCAAGGACAATTGACACCACTCAATTCAGAGGCGACAGAATTAATTCAATATTAAAGCCAATAAAAGAATCTGAAGATGGGGAAATTCTGTTCTTCGACGAGATACACAGCTTACCAGGCAAAGTTCTTGAAGGCTTATACAAAGTAATAGACAAAGGGACATTCTATGACACAGAGTTAGGTATAGATTTGCCATTACCTAAAGTAAAATACATCTTTGCTACGAATATATTAAACCCTTTACCAGAAGCATTCAAAAATAGATGCAAGTTTGTAGAGCTTCAAAATTACTCTGAGAGCGAATTAATGGAGATAGTCCATAAAGTTAATCCAATGCTGAACGAAAACGCTTTAAAACCGATTGTGAGAGCTTCTAAGGGTGTTCCTAGGACTGCTCTTTCATTAGCGAAATCTATGAAAGCTGGAGCAATAACTGAAAAGTATGACTCATTAGATGAAGCTAAAGTGAACAGTCTTCTAGAATCCAGATTCGCAATTAACGGGGACACAGGCTTGAGCGAAAAAGAATTCACGATTATACAAAGAGTAATTCAAAGAGGTAGATTATCTACGACTGCTGTTGCAAATATATTAGGTGCGACAGTACAAGACGCAAAATTATTATACATCGAACCATTAAGAGCAAGTAACTGGTTGGCTGTTTCAAGTCAAGGCGTAATACCCCGGTATGAAAGCCCATGAAAATTTTCGTATTTTTATGAAGAAAGGAGTATAATACAATGGAAATTTGGAAAGATATAAAAGAATACGAAGGGTTATATCAAGTTAGTAATCTAGGTAGAGTAAAATCTCTACCTAGATTAGTTACACAATGGAACCGATTTCAAAATATAACTTATTCTATTCCAGAAAAAATATTATCTTTACGAATAGTAAATAATTATTATTCAGTTACACTATCAAAAGATGGGAAAATAAAATCATATCGTGTTCACAGATTAGTAGCCCAACATTTCATAGACAATCCAGATAACTTACCAGAAGTGAATCATAAAGATGAGAATAAGTTGAACAATAATGTTGATAATTTAGAATGGTGTACAAGACAATATAATAATACTTATAACAATCATAATGCTAAAATAAATGCAAAGAAACGAAAGAAAGTTATATGTGCCGAAACAAAACAAATCTATAACAGTATAACAGAAGCAGAAACTTTAACTGGATATACTCATATATCTGACGTATGTCTAGGTACAAGAAAAACAGCTGGTGGATACCATTGGGAATTTATTTAAGACCTCAACATAAAAAACCCCAAAACCCTTGAGGCTCTAAGAATAAGTTGTGCTCAGAACATTTGTTCGATATATGCGTATGCGTGTGTGAAATCACGCGTGCGTGTAATTTATTTTACCCCGAGCTTGTTCACAATTAAATAAAGGAGGTGATAATTATGAAAAATTTGAACAGTTATTCAAAACAAGAATTAATTAAAATTATTCAAGCTTATAATAATTACATAATTGACTTTTATGATGAACACGACTGTGATAGTTGTCCTGTATGCTTAAATGAATTTATAGACAACGATTTAGAGTTCTATATTTAGTTAACCGTAATGACTATTATGTATACCTAATTTTAGCAAATGCAGTAGTTTCAAGGGTTATAGCGATTTTTTAACCCTTAAAATTATTTCTCAAGAAAAATAAAACTCCAAAAGTCGCTAGGCTGTTGCCTCAAACAGGCTGATGTTGATTTAAATTTTCTGTTTATAAATCAAAAATTGTTTATAAATCAACACAATTCTTACAGCTGACTTTGATTGAGGTCTGTTCACATCCTTGAGATGATTGTTGTGTTTAAAGCAACAGACTTAAAGCAACGTCTGTAACCCTTGATATGACTGTATTATAATTTTTTTTTATAAACAATATTGCTTCAACTTGAGAAAAGTAACAAAAGTAATTGGAAAAATGATATATAGATAAAGTTTAAAGAATCAAAAAAACCATCTGCTTGTTTGATTTTAAAATTTGGAGCAACACAACTCTTAGAACCCTTGTGGCTCTAGGTTGTTGCTTTAACTAAAATTTATGATAACAAACATTTATTCTATGACCATCTCATAAAAATTGGTGTAGACCGTCACGCAAACCGATACACACCATCACGCAATTTGCACAAAAATTTATACATTGGTCAAAAAAATATATAATTCTCACCAGTATTAGACCACTAAATTACCACTAAATTACCACTAGATTACCATTAAAATACTTATATAAAATATAACTGACAAATA
>CASEHG010000282.1 GCA_949287565.1 uncultured Brachyspira sp. | reverse complement strand
TTTTGGAACTGCTAAAGGTAACAAATTAATGAAAAATCCTCCTGCAAAAGCTTCTGCAAGTGGCTTTTATGACTGCTTAAACAATATTATGTTATTATCAGAAATATACAAATATAATCAAGACGAAAAATATTTTTTAATAAATCAAATTGATAAATTAATAGATTTAATGGATAATAAAAAATTGTTACTTGTATTTGATAGAGGCTATGTTTGTACCGAATTACTAATATTATTATCATTAAAGGGAGTCAAATATGTTTTTAGATGTCCAAATAATACTTTTAATGAAATGAAAACAGTTAAAACAAAAGATGAAATAATAGAAATTGCAGTAACAAAATCTAAAACAAGTAAATTTAAGACTTTAAATAAAAAAGAATATATTGATACAAAAATCAAAACTAGATTAGTTAGTATTGAATTAGAAACAGAAGAAATAGAATATTTAATGACGAATTTAGATGTAGAAGAAATACAATATAGTGAAATGAAAGATTTATATTTTAAAAGATGGAATATAGAAAAATCTTTTGAAATTCTAAAAAACAAATTACAAATTGAGAATATAGGTGCAAGAACAGAAAATGGTGTAAAGCAAGAGTTTTATGCTTGTATTTTATTATATAATTTTTTAGAAGACATTAAAAATCAAATGAATAATGATATAGTAAATAATAAGAATAATAAATATCAATATAAAATTAATATGAATATACTAGTTGGAACGTTAAAGAAAAATTTAATAGAAATGATAAATAGCGACTTAAAAAATCTTGATGATGAAATTGAAAAACTCTATAATCAAATAAAACGAAATTTAATAGCCATTAAGCCAAATAGAAAAAATCCTAGAAATAAGACAAGAACAGCTAATAAGCATAGAATTAATCATAGATCAAGTTTTTAGACATTGCTTAACTTGACGGCATTGAGTCGCTACCCTAATTATATTATTTATTTACCAAAATTTATTGATTAGATAGATTGATCTAGATATAACATATATTTTTCTAAACCTTTAAACATTATATTAACTGCTGCATTATAATCACGAGTGGGCTCTGTATGACACACTGGACATTCCCATGTCCTTAACTTCAAATCTTTTACTTATTTATTTTGATAATCACATATACTGCATATCTGACTGCTTGGATAATATCTATCTATTTGTATTAATCTCTTATTATTCCAGTTAGCTTTATATTTAAGTACTCTGATGATTTCTGATATTGGGTTTTCATTTAAGCCTTTAGCTACATAGTGATTTTTCTGCATACTTTTTACATCTAAATTCTCAGTTACTATAATGTCATTCTCGTTTATTAGTTTATTTGTTATATCATGTATCATATGTTTTCTTGCATTTCTTATTTTTTGATACAATCTTTGGATTTTTAGTTTCATCTTATATCTATTTTTACTTCCAGACTTACATCTAGATATTCCTCTTTGTAAACCTACCATTCTTTTTGTATTTAGTTTTATTTTGTTTTCTATCTTTTCATTAAATGATGTTACTATTAAATCTTTTATTCCTAAATCTATACCGATTATACTTGTTGGTACAAATGATGGCCTTATTAATTCTTCGTTGGTTAAGACACTTACATAATATTTACCGGCATCTTTCTTAACTGCTGCACTTTTTAACTCACCAGGTATAATATTTTTATTTCTATATCCTCTTATCTTTACTTCTTTTAATTTTGGTAAAGTTATTGTTTTATTTTTTAAATCTAGTTTTATGCTGTTATAATTATTACCTTTATAACTACTTTTAATATTATTAGTTTTATAACTTTCATGAACGCCTTTTGCTTTAAATCTAGGATAACCGTTTCCATTAAAAAATCTTTTATAAGCATCTTCTAAATTAAATAGACTTGTTCTTAAAGCGCAACTATCTACTTCTTTCAAAAACGGATATTCTTTTGAAAGTGATGGAATTAATTTTATTTGATCATATACACTTTTACTTTTTCCAGTTTTTTTATATTCTTTAATTTTATCATCCAAAAAATAATTATATACAAACCTAGAGCATCCAATAGTTTTATTAATTAACTCTTCTTGCTTTTCAGTTGGATACATTCTAAATACATAGCCTTTTAGTATTTTCATATCATCACCTTCAATCTTTGGTGTATTTAGTATATCACAAACATTTGTTCTTGTAAACGTTTTTTTTTACAAAGCAAATTCCTAGTATATAAAAAAATGACAAAATAAATTTTGTCATACGTCCCCTAAAGGGGACATTTTTTGTTATAATTAAAACATGGAACATACAGACATAGTAAATTTTAATACATGGGCAAAAAATCATATAATTGATGATAATAAATTTGATGAAGATGGATTTATTATTATGGAAAATAATAATAATTATAAATCTACTGGTATTATTGCTAGAATTTTTGAAGACCATTGGGATAATTATTATAGTAAATATAAAGTTACTATAGATAAAACAAGGCCTAATGCTGCTAAGGAAATTAATAAAGTTATCTCTTGTTCTAATCATAAGTTAGGAGCTACTGTTTATTGTTGTCAAGATTGTGGAGAAGTGATTTTTTCTCACCACACTTGTAAGGGCAAACTATGTTCTTCTTGTGGTATTAAGACTCAAAAAATTAGAACTGAAAATATTTTAGAAAAATGTGTGAACGTTAAACATAGGCATATTACCTTTACTATTCCAGATGTTTTATGTCCTTGGTTTTTTCATACTCTAAATGACACCAGTTTATTATTTGAAGCTGTTAGTGATACCTTATACTCTGTTGTTAATGGTAAAGTCAAAAAGAAGAAAATTAGAAAATATAATTTAAAATATACTCCTGGCTTCTTTGCTTTTCTTCATACTTTTGGTAGAACTTTAAATTTTAATACTCATATTCATGTTATTATTGCTGAATGTGTTTTTGACAAATTTAAAAATTATAAAAAATATGATTATTTTAATTATGATGCTTTATCTAAAAGATTTATGAAAATTTTGCTTGATAAAATGGAAAAACATTTTGGAAAACAAAAGTTTTCTAAAACTAAAAATATTATGTATCTAAAATACAAAAATGGTTTTTACGTAAATAATAGATTAGAAGATGATGGTTACAAGTTCAAATCAATAGAAGATTTAATTCGTTATCTTACTAGATACTGTTCTAGGCCTGCCATGGCAGAGACTAGAATTATTAATTATGATAACGAAAATATTACTTTCTTTTATAGAGATCACAAAGAAGAAAAATATCATGAAGAAACTGTATCTGCCTTTGAATTTATCACTAAATTATTATCTCATCTATTACCTACTGGTTTTAAATCTATCAGAAGTTATGGTTTTTATAACAAATCTAATAAATTATGTGATAATATTAAATATGTTATTTCTAAAGAAAAAATTAAATTTAAAAGGCAGTTACTTAAATGGAAAAATCTCATTTTGACTTCATTTAATCGCATACCCATTATTTGTCCAAAATGTAATCAATTAATGGAACCTTTATTTGAAGTCTCGTGAAGGAGTGACTATATATGAGTTCTATGTTAAAAAAAATTAGGAAAAAACAAGACATAAACTTTTCTATGAGTATTAAATTTTTGTGTCCTAAATGTGGAAATACAAAACTTATTCCACAAAGTACATTTCAAAAAATGAATAATGAAACTTTTAAAGACAATCCTATTTTTCTATGCGATAAATGTAAAATTAAAATGAAACCTATTACTGTTGAAGTTGATTATTAAACAAACTACATTTTTAATTTTTAACGGTTTTAATTGCCGACTTTTTTTGTGTAATTTTATATATTTTGTAACTTCTCATTTTACAAAGCAAATTCCTAGTATACAAGATAAGAAGCTATGTATCTCATAACTTCTTTTTTTACACTAAAAAAGCAGATTATTCTTCTGCTTGAACAAAATTAACTATAATATTCATATCCTTATTATACACTTCTCCAGGTGTAACCCCACCTTTGTATTTAGCTGTCACCTGCATATTAGCTGTCTCTCCCGCTTTCAAAACATCGTTAATATTAATTCCACTTACAGAATATATTATAGGTTCATTTACCACATTAGGTAATTTAATACAAGAAAGTCTTGCATCAAAACTACCATCATTTT
>CASEHG010000281.1 GCA_949287565.1 uncultured Brachyspira sp. | reverse complement strand
ATACTTAAAATATTTAGAGTTAAAAAGAGATATTTATTATTTGCTTGAAATTAATTCTATAATTGGTTTACTTGACAGAGAAAGTTTTTTGACTTTTGCTAAAAATATTTATATAGAAAAACATAAAGAAGCTTCTGCTGTTGTTTATAGTTTGTATGGCGGAGATGAAGCTTTAAAAGAGATATACAAAAAAGAAAAAGACTCTAACTTATTTTTAATAATTTTATCATCAGTAAAAACAACTGAATACAGTGTTAAATTATTATATGATATCTATTCAAAAACTAAAAAATCAGAATTGAGAGAAAATGCTTTTAATTTAATAAATAAGATCTCAAAAGAAATAGGACTTGATATTGATGATTTGGAATTAAAGTTTAGTTCAAATTTTGGATTCGATTCAAGAGGCGAACAAATTATCAATGATGATTATAAATTGATTTTGAATGCTGATTATTCTGTAAATGTGTTTGATATAAAAAACAATAAAGAGTTAAAAGCAGTACCTAGAGATTTTACAGAAACTGAAAAAGAAGAAATTAAATATATAAAAAAAGAAATACCAAAAGTAATAAAAAAACTTTCTCTAAAATTGACTAAATCATTGATGCATGAAAAGAAATATAATTATAATCTTTTCAAAGAAATATTTATTGATAATTCTATAATGAATAAATTTTCCTCTTCTCTTATATGGAATTTGTATGATAAAGATAATTTGTTTTTAACTACATTCAGATATGCAGGTGATGGAAGTTATTCAAATTGTGAAGATGAAGAAGTTAAAATTAATGATGACAGCCTTATAAGTTTGGCAAGTCCTATAGAAATGGATAATGAAACTATAAATAAATGGATAAAACAATTAGAAGATTATGAACTTGCACAACCAATAAATCAATTAAGTATAATAAAATTAGATAAAAATAATTTGGAAAATGAAATAAATAAATTACAAAATATTGAAATATCTTATGGTACTTTTAAGGCTTTCGGTGCTAGGTATTCAATGAATCCTAGTTATTTAGATTATGGTGTAGTTGAAACTTATAATTTAAAACTAGAAAATGGAGATAGTTTTGAAATCACTATAAATGCTAATAATGATATTGATTACAAAGATAAAGTAAAAATAAATATTAAGTTTTTTAATGATAATCAAAAAGTGCATGATAGATTTATTTATACATTACTTATTTTAATGATTTTGGATTTTAGGCTTACTGATATGTTTTCTTAATTTAAGGCTAAAAAATTATTTAAAAATCCCGCCCTTTATCCTTTATAGTTTTATTTTGAAATATAATATTATTATATTTATAGCTTTATCAGGAATTTTAGCACCCACCCAAGATTTTTTTAATTTAAGACTTTACTCTACGCACTGTGAACGAAATTTTAAATATAGTAAATATTAGAATTCAAAATAGACATATACTTATAGCTTTATTCTCCGTGCGGTGAATAGATTATATAGTAAAATAAAATTTGGGTGGGTTTTGTAATTGCAGTATTAGTTTTAAAGAAGTATAAAGTAAAAATCACAGATAAAAGTTGTAAATATAGAGGGTGGGATTTTTTAATAAAATTGCAAAATATGAAAAAGAATATAGAATAATAAAAAAGAATAAGGAAACATAATAATGAAATACAAGCCTCAAACTAAAGAAGAATTAAAAAAATTGGTAGAAGATGAAAGTATTTATTTGGGCGATATAGATACAAGTTTAATAACAGACATGAGCGAATTATTTAAAAACAGTAAGAGAGTAAATTTTGAAGGAATTGAAACTTGGAATACTTCTAATGTTGTTAATATGAGCAGTATGTTTGAATTGGCAGAAAATTTTAATTATAATATTAATAACTGGGACGTTTCTAAAGTTGAAAATATGTCAAAGATGTTTAACTATACTGTTATATTTAATCAGCCTCTTAATGACTGGAATATCTCTAATGTTAAAAATATCAGCTTTATGTTTTATAATTGCTTCAGGTTTGATCAGCCTTTGTATAAATGGGATACTTCAAATATTGAAACTTTACATGTTACATTTTTTGGCTGTAAGAATTTTAATCAGAATATAGAAAATTGGAATGTCAGCAATGTAAAAGATATGCGTTATACTTTTTATGAATGTTCTAATTTTAATCAGCCTTTAAATAATTGGGATACTTCAAATGTTACCGATATGTCCGGTATGTTTTCAAAAGCTAATAAATTTAATCAGCCGCTTGATAAATGGAATACTTCAAAAGTTATAAATATGGAAGTTATGTTTTATTATGCTTTGAGTTTCAATCAGAATATAAATTCTTGGAATGTAAACGAAGTTAAGTATATGAATGATATGTTTTTTGCAGCAGAAAGTTTTAATCAGTCAATAGAAAATTGGAATATTAATAAATCTTGTGATATTAAAGATATTTTTTCAAGTTCTTATAATGATATGAAATCAATATTGAAAATTTATTTTATTGCTAAAGGTAATTATAAAAAACAATTGCTTTCTATGCTTGAAAACTGCAATATAAAAGAAGTGTATAAAGAAGTTTTGAAATATAATAAATTAAAAGATTTTATAAAGAAATTAGAAAATATTTATTATGAAGAATTAAAAGAATTTATTGAAAATAAAAAAAATATTTTAAATGAATATAAACAAAAATCAAAAAATAAAATGATTTAGTTTAGTATTAAATATGTTATATATACTGAAAATTTTTAAATTTATTAATTTTAGTTTTTAAATTTTCTTATTTGTATGGGGTTTTGCCCCAACCCCCACTTCTTTTGCGACCGAAGGAAGTGCCTGTGGTATTGCCACAAAGAAGCTTATATCCTCGATAAACTCGGATATGCTTCGCGAAGAACTGCATTTAACGAAGTCCACCTTTGGTGTAGTATTAATTTAGGTTATATATTATATTTAATAGATATATTTTTAATATAAAGTTCTAGCAATTGCGTTTTTTGCAACTTTTTTGAGCGACAAAAAAGTTGATAATTTTATACAAAGTTCATCTGTTGACAAACTTAAAAATTTTCAGTATATAAACTTATTTTCAAATAAATTACTACTAATATTATACTTCAATAAAATAATTTCATTGCTTTATATTAATTAAATAATAAAAAGGCGATACCTTAAAAAGATACCGCCTTTAATTTTATAAAATTATTCCTAGATTTATTTAGCTTCTATAACAACTTTATGCTGTCCGTCATAACCAAATACTTCAGGATTGTACATCTCTTCAGCCTTAGTAGCAGGAAGTAAATATTCACCAGGAGTAACAGCACGAACTACATATCTATACTCATGTTCTCCGTCGCTAAGCATATCAGCAAACAATAATATTTTGTCATTATAGTTTTCAGTGTGATTGAATCCGCCCCACCACCAAGTAGGTTTTCCAGCGTTTCCAGTTAAGTTTTTAACTTCACTGCTCTCTGTAGCAAAGCTAGCATTCAATATTCTCATACCTGCCGCAATAGGAGTATCAACTACAACAAAATGTCTTTCAAAAGGAGCTGTAACTTTCACTACTACAACATATTCCTCGCCTTGTTTGAATTTATCTTTAGTTAAGTCTAATACTCTGCCGTCTTTAGTTTCGTATCTTCTTTCTACTTTTATACCCATATCTCTATTAACGGCTAACTCACGAGGTGCATAAGTAAGTCTAACACCATAATAAAGTCTTCCGTCTCCATTACGTTTGATGTTAGCTAAAGCAGATCTAGTATTTGAATTACTTAATCTTTCATTCATAAACTCATCTAAAGTATATTTTTTAGTTAGGCTAGGCTGAGTTCTTGCAGTAAATGTTTCTTCAAGTAAAGTTTTTCCTTGATATATAAACTCTGCTTTGAAATTAGGCTTAACATTTTCATATTTTTTATAATATATATTCATAGCAGCAAATACTGAAACATTGTCCTGAGTATTTAAATATCTGCCGTTTTTTCTTGACTGAACTAACCAGCGAACAACTTTTTCATTGATAGCATTGTCATATCCTGTTTCTATTAAAGCATATAAAGCAACAGATGTATCTCTTACTGAAGAAGAGTGTATCCAATAAAGATTAGAATAATATGCTTCAAGCTCAGAATGTGCTGTGTTAGGATCTTCTTTAATAGTGTTAAGTATATACTGTCTAACTTCAGTTAATGCTTTATTATTGTATTTGTTATAGTACATGGCTCTCATTAATTGAACCTGTCCGTAGAAAGGTATATTATTAACTTGAGGATATATTCTGTCTATTATAGTTTTTACATCATTAGCATTGTATCCGCCTTCAGAAAGAACTGCAGCGATATATGCTATAGATGAAAGATTTATATATTCATCCTGCCAGAAGCTAGGTTTTTCAGCCTCTCCGCTCTTAGCATAATTATTGATGTATTCTAATGCTAGTTTTAAAGAGTTTTCATCAACTGTGTATCCTTCTTTTTTAGCCTTAATCATAGCATCAGCAGCATAAGCAGTAAGCCATGGAGATATCCAAGTTTTGCTAGGCCAGTAAGAGAATCCTCCGTCAGGACTTTGATATGTAGGCATCATTTTTAAGAAATCCTGTACAGTCTTATCTAAATTTTCTTCAGATATATCAGTAAGCTTCATATCTACTAATAATCTCTTACTTGTTATTATAGGATAAACTCTTGATAACTGCTGTTCCAAACAAAGGTAAGGATAATTTATAAGATAATTTATACCGCCTGTAAGTTCGCTGAATGCACTAGGAGACATATAAACTTCTAAATCTCCGGCACCTTTATATGCTTCTGTTATATTAGGTATTCTAAGCATTAAATCAGTATTGTTATTTGTAGTGCTTGAGAATAGAGCAACAGATTCTGTAGTCATAGGAACATTAACTTTAAATTCTTTTTCTACAGCATCAGTATATTCTCCGCCTTTAGCGAGTATTGTGACTTTAGCTTCTCCTCTGTTTGTAGCTATAATATCGAATCTTACATCAGCATTACCGCCTTTAGGAACAGTAATTTTTTGAGATGCATTCTCTATTGTAGCATTAGAAGCAACAGCCTGAACTTCTATTTCTAAATCCTGATCAGAATAATTGTATACTATGCTTCCAGCTTTGAATTTATCTTCAACATAAGCAAATTCAGGTAGGGTAGGCATAAGCATTATATTTTTCTTAACTACTACAACATCATCAGAAGCACCGAAATAACCATCTTTATTTATAGCAGAAGCCATTATTCTAAATGATGTAATATTGTCAGGCAAGCTGAATGTAACAGTAGCTTTACCATTAGCATCAGTTTTTACTCTTCCTTGATAGAATGCAGTTGTCAAGAAATTCTTTCTTATGCTGAATACATCCATACCCATAGCTTCAGCTTTAGCCATCATATCATTAGCAGCTCTCATACCATCGCCGCCAGGAGTATCTCCTTTCTCTCCATAGTTTCTCTGTCCTATTAAGTGTATTCTTGTGTCGGCACTTGCTACACTCAAAGGTCTTTGTCCATAGAAAGTATTGAACCAGTTAGGAGTTTTATAACCTATTAAATTTAATACTCCAACATCAACCACGCTTAACATGATCTCTGTTTCCATAGGCTGGCTTTCTTTAGTTTCTACATATAAATCTACTGTCATTTCATCGCGAGGCTCTAAAGTATCAGCAGATTTTGTTATTTTTACATTAAGTTCTTTTTCACGAGGTGATACTGAAAGTCCTGCATAACCTATTTTAAATGAAGGTTTTCCTTCGTCAGTAGCATAATTAGTATATGCTTCATTTTCAACTCTTCCCTTAACAAGTGAAACACCAACATAAATATTAGGTAAATATTCTGGTTTTATAGGTACTTCTATTAAAGCAGTAGAACCTTCAATATTTGTAACATAAGAATCTATTACATATTCCCTTTCAACTGTTACTAAAGCAGTAGCAGATTCATAAGGAGATTTTATCATTATCTTAGCTGTTTCGCCCGGCTGATATTCTTCTTTTTCAGTTATAAGCTCTAACAAATCATCATCAAACATAGCCCAAGGAGCATAATCTTTTCCTATAACGTACATATATTCATCAGAAGCAACTTCTCTGTTTTTAGAGTCTTTTGCTCTTGCTAATATTATGTAAAGTCCTGAATTTGTAGGAGTAAAGCTGTAGGCAACAGGATCTTTTTTTGTTGTAACTGTAGTAGTTTCAACAACATCATCTATTTGTTTAGATTCCCATTCAAATCTTCCGCCTGTTATAGCTTTTCTTACTGATTCCCAATGTCTTCTTATAACCTGAACTTCTATTTTCTTTCCTTCAAGTCTGTTTCCTTCAGGATCAACAGCAATGAATTCTAATTGTGCGGGCTTATCTGTTTCCAAGAAATAGCCTTGTCTTTTTATACCTATATAATAATCGCTTCCATGAACTAATACGCTTTTAGTTGTGCTTACTCTTTGAGAATCTTCACCTGATACAGTTGATTCTATAGTAACATAAGCAGCATGTATTGAACGGCTTGCATCTATAGTAGGAGCATAAGCATATTCACCATTTTCATCTAATGCACCTGTACCATTTGCTATCATAGAATAATAATTATTATAATATTCATCTTCAAACCAGCTTAATTTTGTGAATCTGAATCCTGCATTATTAGGAGGAGTGAAGAAAGTTTCATTCATAGATATATTATAATCTACTTGATTAGATATCATAGGCTCTCCGAATAAATACCAGCCTGACATCTTAATAGGCATTGTATCGCCTAAATAATAATTTTTATCTTCAACCCAAAGTCTGCTTTCATATTCTAAAGGTTTGAATTCTTCTACTCTGAAGCTTTGAGATAAACTATATGTTTGATCTTTTACGCCTTCTTGTTTTTCTTCATCGCTTTGTTTATTTGAATCGCTTTTGAATTCAACATTTACACTGTAATATCCTGTAGGAGCATCAGCAGGAAGAGTGAAGTCAATTAAATAAGAACCGTATTCATTTAAAGTAACTGTTCCTTTATGTATTTCTTCGCCTCTTGAATTATTAACAGTGTATAATCCTGTTTTGAAATCTCTAGCTATTTTCCAATTTCCTAATATATTTTCTCTTATAACACCTTTTATATGTACTTCTTCACCAGGTTTATAAAGTCCTCTTTCTGTGAACATAGAACCATTATAATTTCTATCAGCAGGTGAATAATCATAACTTATATCCATTCTCCAAGGTGAAACGCCTGTACCCCAATCACTATTTATGAAAGATACATCATCGCCTTTTGTAACTATAGCCCATTGTCTTGGTGTATCCCATCTGCTTGCTCTTTTTATTCCTAATTCTCTAAATCCTTTAGTAGTTGCTATTCCGTTTTCATCAGTAGTTGCTCTTGCTAAAACTCTGTTGAAGTCATCTCTTATTTCTACTTCAGCTCCTTCAACAGGCATTCCTGTTTTTAAATCAGTTACAAATATAGTGTTTGAATCGCCTGAGAATTTACCTGTTAATCCCATAGATGTTATTTGTATCTGTGAAGCTGTTGAATAATCGTACTGACTTTGATATCCTGTTTTAGTTTTAAACTCTATAGATAAAAGTCCGTACTGTTTATTATTCATATAATTAGTTAAATATAATGCTGTTGTAATATATCTGTTTCTTTCAACATCTGGAGTATATTCTGTAGTATTATTGTAACCGAATAAATTTTTATATTGATTTGTATATCTTCTAAATTCAGGAGTTTCATCATATCTGTATACTTGTTTATTTACAAATAAGAAAGGTATGATATTTTCTTTATCAACATATCTGCTTTGTATATTTATAGTATTAGGGTTCATTACCTGTACAGGAAGTTTTATTCCCTCATAAGATTCAACAACTCCCATTCCTGAAGGTATAGAAACGCTTGGGTTATAATCAGTAACATTTAAAGTGATATTTTGTTCCTGAGCCAAAGTCTGTCCGTAAGCGTCTTTTAAACTTCCATTAATTTTTATATTATATGTAACATTAGGATTGAATCTCAATTGATAAAGTGAAAAACTTTTAGATGACCAAGAGTTTTGCTGAATTTCTTCTTCTGTAGGAAGCTGAATTGCCGGAGTAATTTCAATGTTTCTTATTAAGTCAGCCCATTCAACTCTTGTACTAAACTCTAATTTAGGAGCTTCAGGAGAATATGATGCTGTTACAGTTTGCTCACTGTTTCCGCTGAAATAGAACTCATCATGTGTAGAAAAATTAAAGCTTTTAGCATTTGCTGTGCCTAAATCACCATTAACAGCAGCAAGTCCTTCTTCTACATATACTGTTATCTCATCATTTTTAGCTAAAGCTTTTTTAGGTTTTATAACTAATACTTGTTCTAATTTGTATTCGTTAGTTTCCCATTCTCTTAAATCTTCTATTTTTGCATATCTTACATCAAAATCTATAGCAGTATTATTATTGCTTGCAATTAATTGTATTTTTTCTTTTGCACTTTGAAGATATATAGGCATATTGTAATAAACAACTATATTAACATCTGTAGGAAGTTCTGATTGTCTGTCATAAGGAGAACTTTTCTGCATTATAGGTCTTAAAGTATTAAAAGTCCAAGTATAATCATTTTCTAATACATCGCCTGTAAGTTCGCTTTTTATTCCTTTTTTAAGTGTAACTTCGATAGCTGTATTGTCTGGTAAAGGCTCGCTAGGGTAGAATGCTAATGTATTAATAGATAGCCATTTATATGTACCTTTAACATCTATATTAAAATTGAAATATTGATTAGTTACTTCTTTAATAGCCTGTAAAGCCACCATTTGCTGATTGAATGTAACTGTTATTGCTTCATAATTTGCTCTGCTTGTATTTTCCCCAATTGGAGTAGTCCTATCAATAGCCACTGCTGCAAACATACTAACTCCTGTTATCATTGTTAAAATTAATGACATTATCATAATACAGTAAATAGTTTTTAGTTTTACAATAAGTTTTCTCATAAAGGCTCCAGAAACGATATTTTTATATTGTAATGTTATACCATAAATAATTTTAAAGTAAACTATTAAAAGTAAAAAATATTTTATATTAAAGAATATAGTTTTACTTAAAAATTACATACAGTTATATAAAACTAAAGTAAAACAAAAAAGTTGTATATTTTATTTAAACTATTTTT
>CASEHG010000280.1 GCA_949287565.1 uncultured Brachyspira sp. | reverse complement strand
TTTAAAAATATATTATTTAAATTTATCTTTCTTCTGTTATAATTAGTTTTTATAAAAAATAATTTTTTAATTGGTGTTAAAATGATTTTAGATTTAAATAAAACTTATATAAAAGTATTGAAAAAGCAGAATATATTAATTTTGGGTGCTGCTTTAAGAAGCGGAGTAAGTATAGCTAATACTCTATATGATATTAACAGAACTTTTAATGTTAATATTAAATATGCTTTAAGCGATAGCAAAACAGAAGAACAACTTAAAGACAGTATAGAAGCATTAAAAGATAAAGATATCAAATTATTTTTTGGTAATCAGGATATATCTATTTTGGATAATATCACTTTGATAATAATTTCACCAGGCATTCTGCATACTATACCTATAGTTGAAGAAGCTAAAAGAAGAAATATAAAAATTATAGGAGAAATTGAATTTGCATACAATTTTATCCCTAATAGAAATTATATTGCTGTAACAGGAACAGATGGAAAAACTACAACAGTTACATTGATTCATGAAATAATAAAATCTTATAAAAAGGCAAGACTTCTTGGAAATGTTGGTAATACTTTTTCTAAAGAGATTGAAACTATAGAGCCTGATGAGGATATTATATTAGAGCTTTCCAGTTTTCAATTAGAAACGGTTGAAAAATTTCATGCTCATATAGCAGCTATATTGAATATTGCAGAAGATCATCTTGACAGATATAAAGATATAGAAGATTATTTCAATACAAAAAAGAATATAATTATCAATCAAAATAAAAATGATTTTCTTGTACTTAATTATGATAATATATACACTAATATTTGGTATAATGAGCTTAATGGTAATTCTAAGAGTAAGCTGCTTACATTTTCTTTAAAAAGTAAATTTGCTACAATATACTATAATGAAGAAGATGAATATATATACTATAAGGATAAAAAATTATTTTCTATAGAAAATAGAAAATTAATAGGTAAACATAATATAGCCAACATATTGGCAGCAGTTTTAATATGTTTAAAAGATAAAATACCTGCAGATCATATAGAGAAGGTTGTAAATAATTTCAAAGGCATAGAACATAGAGTTGAATTAGTTGGAGAAATTAATGGAGTTAAATATATAAATGATTCAAAAGCTACATCAATGAATTCTGTAATGAGTGCTTTAAAATCTTTTGATAAAGATATAATTCTTATAATGGGCGGAAGAAATAAAAATATAGATTTCACTCCTTTAAATAGTATTATAAATGCCAGAGTAAAAAAACTCATACTTATGGGAGAGGCTGCAAATGTCCTTTCAGATATGCTTCATTTTGATAATAAAATTATAGTAAGAGATTTGACAGATGCTTTTAACTATGCTTCCTCTATAGCAATAAGCGGAGATACTGTTCTATTATCACCTGGATGTACTAGCTTTGATATGTTTAAAAACTATGAAGAGAGAGGAAAATATTTCAAAAGTTTGGTATATAAACTTAGCGAAAATTTAAAAGAATAATCTCGTAATTTAATATAATTATTTCATTTTTATATTTGAATATTTTTTAAAACTATTATAGAATTAATGCTTAATAAAAATAAAAATATTTAAGTTAAAATGAAATATGGCTAAAAGTATTATAAATATAGTTAATATATCAAAAAGATTTGTTCATAAAGTACTGCTTGATAATGTTAATCTTCTTATAGAAGAAAAATCTAAAATAGGAATGATTGGAAGAAATGGAGCAGGCAAAACAACACTTTTGAAGATTCTTATGGGACTTGAAGAGGCTGATGACGGAGAAGTAATATTTTCAGATGATGTGAGAATAGGATATCTTCGCCAGCAGGGTGACTTCGATGATAATGAAAAGGTAATAGATTATCTTACAAGAGTTACAGGAAAAGAATCTTGGAAATGTTCTAAAATAGCAAGCAGATTCGGAATAGATCATATAAAAGTTAATAATAATCTAGGAAGTTTATCTAGCGGATACAGAATGAGAGTTAAACTTTCAGAGATGATGCTTTATGAGCCTAATTTTTTAATATTAGACGAACCTTCAAACTTTTTGGATTTAAATACATTAATTGATTTAGAAAATTTTTTAACCGATTATAATGGAGGTTTTTTAATAGTTTCGCATGATAGGGAATTCTTAAAAACAACATGTGAAAAAACTATTGAAATGGAAAATTCAAAAATAACATATTTTCCAGGAAACATAGAAGATTATTTTGAATATAAAGAAGAAAAAGAATATACAATAAAAAAATATAATAAGAATATAGAGGAGAGAAAGGCACATTTAGAGAGATTTGTAGAGAGATTCAGATATAAAGCCACTAAAGCAAAAGCAGTTCAATCTCGTATAAAACAAATAGAAAAATTAAAAACTATAGAAATTAATCACCCTGCAAAGAATGTAAGAATAAGACTTCCAGAGGTTCCTGAAAAGAAAGGTTTTGCTCTTATATCTGATGATTTGGCAGTTGGATACGGTGATAAAGTAGTTGCTAAAAGCGGAAGAATAGAAATAGCAAGAGGAAGTAGGGTAGCGGTTCTTGGACAAAATGGTGAAGGTAAAACTACATTTTTAAGAACTATAGCCGGAAGACTCAATCCTGTATCAGGTACTTATAATTATTCTTATGGAATAAAGATAGTGTATTTCGGAGAGGATACTTATAAAAATATCACTTCTAATGATACAGTATTGTCTTATTTAAAGAAGAATGCTAAACAGGGCTTACTAACTCAAGAACTTTTAACGCTTTTAGGAAGTTTCCTATTTTCAGGCGATGATGTTAATAAAGATGTAAAAGTATTAAGCGGAGGAGAGATGGCAAGGCTTTCACTTCTTGCTGCCATTACTCAATGTGCTGATGTTCTTATATTGGACGAGCCTACAAACCATTTGGATTTTGAAACAGTTGAGGCACTTGCTAATTCTTTGAGAGATTATGGCGGAACAATATTCTTCACTTCGCATGATAGAACTTTTGCTAGTTTGCTTGCTGATACTATTATAGAAGTTAAAGATAAGAAGCTTTCTCTTTATTCTGGTGATTATGAGGCTTATGTTTATAGAGTAAGACTTGATGCTTTAGAGGAAGAAGAAAAAGAATTAGAGTATCAAAATAAAAATAATGCTAAAGAAAGCAGCATTAACGATGATAAAAACAGCAACAATTATGAAGAGAGAAAAAAAATTAGAAACAGACTTTCAAGATGTGAGTCTTTGCTTAAAAAACATGAAAAACAAATAGAAGATTATAAAAAAGAAGAATCTGAAATATTGAAGTTTTTTGAAACATCATCAAATTATGATGATGAAAAAAGTAAAAGGCTTTTGGAAGTTAAAAAATTAATAGAAGAAACAGAAAACGAATGGCTTTTAGTTAATGGAGAGATAGATAATATAAAAACTATGTTATAAAATTTAATGGAGGATATAAATGAGGATTTTTAAGAATGCTAAAATTTATTCTATGGACAGAAATGATAATATTTATGAATCTGTAGCTGTTGAAAATGGAAGAATAGCTTTTGCAGGAACTAATGAAGAAGTATCAAAAAAATTTCCAAATGCTGAAGAGATAATTGATTTAGAAGGAAAAACAGTTGTTCCTGGATTTAATGATAGCTGTGTTAATTTTGTTGAATATGCTCGTTTTAATACAATGCTTGATTTAAGTAAATGTATGTCCATAAAAGAAGTATTGAATTTAGCACAAAATGCCCAAAAATATGAAGGTTGGGTTATAGGCTGGGGTTGGAATCAGGATTATTTTGAAGAAAAAAGAATGCTTACAAAAAATGATTTGGATAATATATCAAATGAATATCCTGTCGCTTTTAGAAGATGCTGCGGAGAGATGATAGTTGCAAATAGTAAAGCTCTTGAAATATGCGGTATTACAGAAGATATGAAATCCGATAGTATAGATTTTGAAAACGGACTTATAAGTTCTAAGGATATGATATTGATATTATCAAAAATTAAATCATTAGAAATAGATACTCTTAAATCAATAATATTAGATACTCAGGAAGCTTTCTTCAAAATGGGTATAACTTCTGTTCAGGCAGATGATTTAAGAAGTTTACCAGACTTCGATTATAGAAAAATTATAGATGCTTATCAAAAATTGCATAGAGAGAAAAAATTAAAAATAAGAGTATGTGAACAGGCTCAGTTTATCAATAAAAAAGATATAGATGATTTTAGAGATTATTATTATTATCAATACATTAATGATGAGAGATTTAAAGTAGCTCGTATAAAACTAGTTATAGATGGTGCTATAGGTTCAAGAACTGCATTATTAAGAGAGGATTATAATGATGCTCAAGGTTTCAGAGGAGTTTCTCAATATACTCAGGAAGATTTAGATGAATTAGTTTCTTATGCAAATAGTTTGGATTATTCTTTGGCTATACAGGCTACAGGAGACGGTGCTATAGATATGGCATTAAATTCTATAGAAAAAATCAAAAATACAAAAGATTTCAAATATAGAAGAAACGGATTAGTATATGCTCAAATAACAGATAAAAAATTATTTGAAAGAATGAAAGAATTAAATGTAGGTATATATTATCAGCCTATATTCCTTCACTATGATATGCATATAGTTGAAGATAGGGTAGGTAAAGAAAAGGCTTCTACTTGTTATGCTTATAAAACAGCTAAAGATATGGGTGTTCATATTGGTTTCGGTTCTTCAGGTCCTGTTGACGGTATTAGTGTAATGGAAGGTATACATTGTGCTGTTAATAGAGAGGATTTAAATGGCTGGCCTGAAAATGGTTGGATGCCTCAGGAAAAACTTACAGTTAAAGAAGCAGTTTATTTGTATACTATGGGAAGTGCTTATATGTCTTCTGAAGATAATATTAAAGGCAGTATTGAAGAAGATAAATTAGCTGACTTTGTAGTTTTAGATAGAGATATATTTGAAGTTAACCCTAAAGAAATAAAAGATATTAAAGTATTAAAAACTATAGTTGATGGAGATATAGTTTATAGTGCTTGATATTTATTAATATAACTAGTCAAACTAATAAATAAAAAAGGATTTAACAATCAAATGTTAAATCCTTTTTATTATATGTTTTATATATTATTTTTATTCTTTTACAGAACCGCCTGTTAATCCGGATATAAAGTATTTTTGTAAAGTTAAAAATACAGCCATTATAGGAACTACAGCGAATATAGCTCCAACCATAATTTGTCCGTAATCTATTCTAGTATCAGATTTTAATTGTGATAATGCTACAGGCAAAGTAAATTTTTCAGGGCTGTTTAATATTATTAAAGGCCAAGTAAAGTTAGTCCATTCAGCAACAAACATATATATTCCTAAAGCAGTTAAAGCCGGAATCATTAAAGGCATAACTATTTTCAAGAATATAGTCCATTCATTAGCTCCATCTATTCTAGCAGCTTCTATTAATGTATCAGGAACACTATGGAAATTCTGCCTCATTAAGAATATTCCGAAAGCTCCTGCTATATCCGGAAGTATTATTGCTAAATGAGTATTTTGTATATTTAAAGTTGTCATCATTCTATATAATGGTACTAATTTAGCATGTGCAGGAAGCATCATAGTAAGCATTATAATAACAAATACTATATTCTTACCTTTAAAATTAAATTTAGATATAGCATAGGCAGCCATAGAACATACTAATAAATTAATCACAGTATATATTATAGCTATTTTTAATGAATTGAATAAAGCATGCCATATTGGAATTCTTTCCTGAAGATTTTTCAAATTTTCAAGAAATTTACTTCCAAAAGTTATAGGAGGCGGAAATAAAAATATATCTCCTGATTCTCTAGTTGCCGCTATAAACATAAATATTAAAGGATATATACAAGCTATCATAGCGATTGTGAGAACTATATATAATATTATTCTTGTTATTTTTTGCTGTTTATTTTTATTCATTTGCTATTTCCCCCAAATTTCATTTGCAATCTTGAAAGAACTCCTACTATCACAAGTATTGCTACAGATATTGTTGCAGCATATGTTAAGTTGAGAGATTGGAATGCTTGTCTGTATATATATAATCCTAGAGTTATTGTAGAATTATTAGGACCTCCATTTGTTAATAGATATGCCTCTGTGAATAAATTTAGAGTTCCTATAGTTGATAAAATAGTTGAAAATAGTATAACAGGTTTAAGCATTGGTACAGTTATATAGAAAAATTGCTGAAATGCATTAGCTCCATCTATTCTTGAAGCTTCATAATAATCTTCAGGTATAGTTTGAAGACCTGCTAATATTATTACCATATTATATCCAGTCCATCTCCATGTAATGATTAACATTATTACTATTCTTGCAGGCCAAGTTTGTGTAAGCCACATTATAGGACCTATATTGAATATAGAAAACAAGAAGTTAACAACACCTCTTTCCTGAAACAATAATACAAATATTAAACTATAAGCTACCGATTCTACTATAAAAGGTACAAAGAATGCTGTTCTATACATGCTTTTTAATTTTGTAATTCCTCTATGCAGTATTATAGCTAGAAGTATAGATAATATAGTCATTATTGGTACTTGTATTATTAAATAGATTATTGAGTTTTTTAGTGATATAAAAAAGTATTGATCTGAGAAGAGTCTTTTATAATTTTCTATACCAGCAAATGTAAGAACCCCTCTGCTTTGCTTCATAAAACTTAATACTATTGTTTCAAATAGCGGATATATACTGAATACAGCTATAAAAAATAAAGCAGGTGCCAGAAATATCCAAGGTGTAATATATTTTTTTATTGTCATAATATATCCTAATAATAAAAATAATATCCTATTAATTAAAAACTTATTTTGTTTAGTTATTTTTTGTATGATTACTTATTTACA
>CASEHG010000279.1 GCA_949287565.1 uncultured Brachyspira sp. | reverse complement strand
TTTTTTGCTGTATGCATTTGTTTTGGCAGACTGTAAGAAACTAGGAGCTTTAATCTCATAAAATCCAGCCATTGAGAAAGTAAAGTATAAAAATAATAATACTAATATGGTTAAAACAATAGGATTATATCCAATACTTCCAAATAGAATTGTTTTATGAAAAGCAAATCCAGCCACAGAAACTACAGCACCTAAAAGTGTATAAGTTGTTATTACACCTAATGCAAATAAAAGCGAAGCTAATACACTTGATTTTTTATTGTTTTTTTCGTCTGTTGTAGTTCCTAAAATAGACATTGTAATTGATAGTAGTGGATAGGTACAAGGCAAAAGTACAGATGCAAGTCCTGCAGCAAATATTAAAATCAATGTTATAAATATATTATTGCTTCCTTTTATATAGTTTTCTATAGAGCTTGCATTTTCTGGTTTTTCATCTGTTATATTAGTATTTGGTATATCAATTTCTTCGCCGTATATTATTTTACTTTGAGGCTGTAAGCATACATTGTCTTTAGCTGAGCATAATTGATAGGTTGTTTTTATAAAGTTGATTTTATTTATATCAATATCATTTAATATAAACTCTTGTTCGCCTTTTATTATAGTATCATCATGATATTTTTCGCCTTTTGGATAAGTTGTATTTATTTCTTTATTGTCTGCAAAGAATAATATTTTATTTGCTATTTTTGAATCTAAATATGCATAATAATTATTTGGTATGATTGCTTTTACTGTTAATTTATTATCATTAGTTTCTAAAGTAAAATTAATTTCAGGATTTTTATTTAATGAATCGAACTGGTTTAAATTAAGTAAATTATTATTTTGAGCAAGCGAAATATATGCTGTAATAAAAATAGTAATTATTATATATCTTAATAGTCTTATATTCATTGATTATCCTTTTTTATCATATTTAGTTTTCTTAATTAAATATAACAAATATATTACATTTTGGTAAATACAGTATATACGTATTTTATTGAAATTTAAAATAAAAAAACAGCCGCTAGAATATATCATAACGGCTGTTTTAATTTATAATTTTAAAAATTAATATCTAGTTTCATAAGGTAAAAGTGCTATATTTCTAGCTCTTTTAATAGCTTTAGTAACTAATCTCTGATGTTTAGAGCAAGTACCGTTTAAGCGTTTAGGTATAATTTTACCGCTGTCTTTAACGTATCTTTTTAATAATTTAATATCTTTATAGTCTAAAACATCAATATTATTTTTGCAGAAGTAGCAAACTTTTTTCTTAAAGAATTTTTTTCTTCCATCTTTTTCATTTAATTCTTTATTGAAATGAGGCTTTTTTTCGCCTTTAGCTTTTATTTCTTCTTCATTATTGTTATTTTCTACATTTTCTGTATTTTCTAAATCCATTGTTTTTCTCCTAAAAAATTATGCTTTTTATTAATCATTAAAATGGCACTTCATCATCATCTTCAAAACTGCCTAAATCAACATTTCCAGCAGAAGCAGAAGGTGAATATGCTGTATCCATACCAGCAGCAGCATTACCAGAAGAAGCACCAAGCATCTGCATAGACTGCATAATGATTCTCACTTTAGATCTAGCTGCATTAGTATCTTTATCTTGCCATCTTTCCTGTCTTAAAGTACCCATTATAGCAACTTGCTTACCTTTTGTAAGGTATTTGCTTACAGTTTCCGCCATTTTTCCAAAAGCCACTACATCAAAATAATTAACTTCAGTAGTGTTTTTGCTGCTTACATAGTAGTTATTTGCTATAGAAAACTCTACAACAGCACTTCCGCTAGGTAAATATTTAGATACAGGGTCTGCTGTAAGTCTTCCTATTAAAGTTACGCTGTTAAAATCTGTTGCCATAATAAAACCTGCTTAAGCCTCTTTAGAAGCTTCCTCATTATTAACATTTTCTTTATTATTTTCTTTTTTATTTTTCTGAATTATTTCATCTAAACGAACTATTATAAATCTTAATATGCTAAGTTCATAACGTAATTCTTTTTCAATGCTAGCTAAACTGTTGCCGTCGCATCTAAAATGATAATAATAGAATTTACCCTGATTTACTTTACGGATAGGGTAGCTTAAATTATGAATACCGTAATCAGCTTCATTAAATATTTCAGCATGATAGTTTTGAAGAATAGTTTTTACATGATCTTTTGCAGTTTGATGCACAGCGTCATTGATTTCTGTTACGAATAATATTTCATATTCTCTCATTGTTTTTAACTCCTTGGACAAAGCTTCTCTGAATTTGATTAATTTTTTTTAAAATTTTATCATAGAAGCGAAGTATATATTTTTAATCGTAATATAATAAATTATTTTTTACAAAAAGTCAATATATATAACTTTATTATTAAGTTATGTTTATTAAAAGCGTAAAAAAATATCTGCAAGTAAACATAATGCATTTGATTTTATTATTCAATAATGTATAATAATGAATAATAAAAATCTTGGAGAACAAAATGAAAAAATTACTAGTTATGTTTTTGTTTGTAGCTGTAAGTATCTCTGCTTTTGCTTATGAAACAGTTCCATACATGTTCCACAATATGGTTCCTTATGGAATTACTCCAGATGAAGTTAATGAGATATTAATGGCTTCTAATTTCTCTTCAGCTGCTGCTGAGCCTATAAGCGGTACATTTTATGTTAGTAAGTATCCAGATCCTGATTTAGTATGGTATAATCCTCATACTATGAATTGGATAAATGTTAAATTCACTACTAATGATGTTTCTGAGCTTTTCACAAGAGATTCAAGTATTTTATACTTTAATTATGTAGTTACTAATGAATTTAAATGTATGGTAGTTAGAGCTGACAATATTAATGATGATGCTACTTTAGCAGGAAAACAGACTAAATGGGCTTATAAATTCTTCTTCCATGAAGATAAGTTATTTGCTGTAAGTGCTGTTTATGAAGGTGATTATACTTTAGAACAATACAAATCAAGAAATGAAGGTAAAGAATATGCTCACCCTGGTTATGTAATGTCTAGAGGTTTATTCAGCAGAACTTTAGGCGGATTCCATACTAAATACGGCGGATTCCATAACAGCAGATATTCTACTTTTGATGATTTTACTTCTATGAGATATGGTAATTACATGAATCAATCTGCTAATACTTCTTTAGCTGTTTATTATGCTACTTATGGCGGTAAAAACATTAATTTTGTAGCTTCTTATGTAGATAATTTCAGAATGCAGCCTATAGCTAACAGATTCCAAAAATCTTATTATGAAAATTATTTTGATTTTGCTGATGTTCCTGTAGGAATACCACCTGAAATTAATCCTCCTAAAGAAGAGAATGCAAATGAGAATAATACTCAAGCTACTGATAATGCTCAGTAATTGTAATTGATTTTAATAAATAGAGAGTCTGTATTTTGCAGGCTCTCTATTTTTTTATATTATGATTTAAAAAATATATTTATTTTTTGCAAAAAACATATATTTATGATATAATCTTCCAAATTAATAACTTTTATTATATTTCTGTTTAATATGAGAGGTTTTTTACTATGGAGTTAAATGAATTGACTATAATTCAAATAAGAGAAAAATTAAAAAATAAAGAAATAGATGCTCCTACATTAGTTGATTCTATTATTAAAAAAATAGAAGAAGACAATAAAAGAGATGATAAAATATATGCTTATCTTGAACTTTTTAAAGATGAGGCATTAGAACAGGCTAAAAAAGCTCAAGAAAGAATCAATAATGGTGAAGATTTACCTTTGCTTGGTGTTCCTTTGGCTATCAAAGACAATTTATGTTATAAAGATCATTTGATGACAGCTTCTTCAAAAATGCTTGAAGGTTATAAAGCTCCTTATACAGCTCCAACAGTTCAGAGATTAATAGATAATGGTGCTATTATTATAGGCAGAACTAATATGGACGAGTTTGCTATGGGCGGTACTACAGAAACTTCTAACTATGGAGTTACTAGAAACCCTAAAAATAGAGCTCATGTTCCTGGCGGTTCTTCAGGCGGTTCTGCTGCTGCAGTTGCTGCTAATTTTGCTTTCGGTGCTTTAGGAAGTGATACAGGCGGTTCTATAAGACAGCCGGCTTCTTTCTGCGGTATAGTTGGTGTTAAACCTACTTATGGTAGAGTTCCTAGATTAGGCTGTATTGCTATGGCAAGCAGTTTAGACCAAGTTGGACCTTTGACTAAAGATGTTAAAGATGCTGCTTTAATGACTAAAATTATAGCTGGTTTCGATCCTAAAGAATCCACTACTTTAAATATACCTGTTCCTGATTATGTTGCTGCTTTAGACGGTAATATAAAAGGAATGAAAATAGGACTTGCTAAAGAGTATTATGACACAGATTTAATATCTCATGATGTTAAAGAAAATGTTATGGATGCTATAGGTAAATTAAAAGATCAAGGTGCTGAAATTGTTGAGATTAGCTTACCTAATGCAAAATATGGCTCAAGAGTTTATACAGCAGTTATGGATGTTGAAGTAGCTTCTAATATGGGAAGATATGACGGTATAAGATACGGATATCACCCTAAAGGCGATTTCAATTTAGATGAATATTACTATACTTCAAGAAGTGTAGGACTTGCTTTTGAAACTAGAGCTAGAATATTATTCGGTACTTTAATGACTGGTAAAAGATTCTTCTACAGCCATTATCAGCATGCATTAAAAGTAAGAAAGTTAATGCAAATGGATTTTGATAATGCATTCAAAAATGTTGATGTTATTGTTTCTCCTACTTCTCCTGTAACAGCAGGACTTTTAGGTACAAGAGATCAAACTGACAGTGCTTTAAGTTTCTTGGCTGATAGTTATGTTTCTAATATTAACTTGGTAGGACTTCCTGCTATGAGCGTACCTTGCGGAGCAGATAAAAACAATATGCCTATAGGTATTCAATTCATTACTAAACAATTTAATGAAGTTGATATGTTTAGAATGGCTTATGCTCATGAATTAGCTAGTAAATAATTGAATTTTCATTTTGAATATAAAGGGGGCTTTAATGCCTCCTTTTTTATTTAACTTATTTTTTATTATAATAATGACAGTAAATAGAATAATAATGTTTTATAAAATTTATATACTGAAAATTTTCAAGTTTGGCAACTATTCGCCTATACCATTACAGGTACGCTTCACGGTGGGCAAAGCCACCACAAACAATAAAATTTATAAAATATATTTGTTTAGGTGTATATAATTGATAATTAAAATATCACTTTACTTTTGTTAAGGTTACAAGTATATCTTCATTTTCTATATTTTTGAAAGTTCCTTCATAACCGTATTTTTTACATCCTCTTATAACACTTTCACAGCTTGAATGTCCGCTTACCAAAACTTCTATAATAGTATCTAATTCTGTATTATTAATAGCGGCACATTTGGCCTGAAAAGAGGCTTGAGAACATGACATTCCTCTAGTATCTACTTTTATAGTATCCGGCATAGCAAATTCCTTTTAATTAATTAAAAAATGAGTAATTTGTAGTGTTTTTTTGAAAATTGTGGAAGTTTTATTTAGAAAAATTCTTATTATTATAATAAGCATTATATTTTTTATCTAAATTTTTTTATGATCTCTGCCTCTGCCTTGTATTATCATAACTTTATTAAGTTTTAAGAATACAAAGCAGAGGCAAAGTTCATTATATTACTTCCAAAAATTTGTTGCGGTATATTTCCCTTTATATTACGGCAGCACACGGCTGTACAAGAAATATATCAATTAGCGGTATTTTCTTTCATTGTAAAACCAATTATTATACAAAATACCAAACCTAAAATAACAGCTCCCATTCCATAAGTAGTAGGGCCTGAAGTTGAACTTGCTAAATTAAAGTTATGAGCAAATCCAGCACCAACTAACATACCTATAACGAATATAAAACTGTCCATATTACCTTCCGCAGATTGTATCACTTGTCTTCCAGGGCATCCTGTACCTAAAGTAAATGCTAAACCTGTAAGAATCATTGATACAGTATTCCATAAAATATTTGTATGGGCTATTGGCTGATTTTCCATAGAAAAACTAAATCTGTTAGTTATTATGTTTACTATAAAAGCAGCAGCAATAAAAGCTATAACACCTTTAGTCATATGGAAATCTTTCATAAATATTCCGTCTCTAAGTCCGCCTACAGTACAGAATCTTGATTTTTGTGCTATGAATCCTATAACTATTGAAGCTATTAAAGCTATAATGATAGGGGCTCTCATACTTCCTGGACCGGATTCAGAAAAGAATATTGGACCTCCTTCAGAAAATTTTGTTTGTTTCAATAATAAAATTAAAAGTATTATTGATACAACTAGAGGCAATAAACCTACTAACTTATTTTTATAAGCTTTTGGCTGACCTAAAGAGAAATTTTGTTTCCAGAAGAAAACTCCAATTCCTCCGCCTATAATGATGCCTATTAAACCGAATATTCCGTTAATATCTCCTCCTGCTACTCTAAGCAAAGTTCTCCAAGGACAGCCCAAGAAAACTAAAGCACCGATCATAGCAAAGAAGCCTAAACAGAATCTTATAATAGGCGAGCTTCCTCCCTTAGGAACGAATTCTTTAGAGAGTATTGCCGAAACTGATGCACCTATAACAAGCCCTATTAATTCAGGCCTTATATATTGTACAGCAGCCGCTCTATGCAATCCGACAGCTCCAGCTAAATCTCTGGTAAAGCATGCAATACATATACCCATATTAGCAGGATTGCCCATTACAGAGAGCCAAGCAGCTATAGCACCTATAACAGCACCGGCTATTATAACTCCTATAGAGCTTGTGAAAATGTCTTTCTTCATTTTCAACTCCTTTAATATATTTTTGCGTAATTTTATAATAAAAAATATTTATTATCAATATAGTATATTTTTTTTTGACAATAATTGTTATTTGTTTTAAAATAAATAATTAGTTTATAATACAATTATGGATTTTAATTATGTTTTATTTGCAAAAAGAAAGTGAGTTTTCAGAAGAATATAAAGATGTTGCTTTTATAATAGGTTCTCCTGATTTCTTTGGTGCAAGAACTGAAGATGATGATAAAATTAATGTGCTTATTATGTGTATTGCATATAAGGATATTGAAACAGGATACATAGAAAAGAATAAAAAAATAGTTGTAAGAATGAAAATTTATGAAAAAGAATTGGATTATTATAAGAAGATAATAAAAAGAGAATCTATTGTCAAATTAAAAGTTAGATACGAAAAAGAGCAGGGTGAAGAGCTTGCCGAGTTTTTGCTTTCAGATATTATAGATAATAATTATAAAGATGAAGATTTAAATAAAATGCTTAAAGAATATTTAATTCCTATTTATTATAATGATGAAGTTCTTGGAAGTTTTTTATATAATAGGATAGTAGGTTCTTTTGATAAAGAAATTGAATGGGTTAATAATAAAAAAATTCTTGCTGCTTTTGATGATTCTAATGAAAGCGATAAAAATAAAGCTGCTTCATTTTTAAGAGATGTATTTTTAAACAAAGAAGAATTTGATAAAAAAGTAAAAGATTATTCTGCAAGAAAAATTATAAGAGAGGGTAATAATATTTCTTCTAAGAATGGAGGAAATACTATTGATGAAGAAGTTTTTATTAAACAGTTTATGGGCAAGATGGATTTTGTAGAGATTATAGTTCATGAAAAAGATGATTATGTTAATTATCGATTAGGAAATAAAAATGTTTTCAAAATGGATATAATTGTAGAGGGAAATTTGAATGGAAATTTATTTAATGCTTTTATAAGTCCTTTTTGATCATATGTATAATATGTACTATTATAATAAAAATATTTGTAGTATATAATAACTATTATTAATAAATATTTAAAATTGTAATATTGACATTTTCTAATATAATAAGTAAAATATTTGTAAAAAAATAGACTATATGGATTTAGCATATGATGAGAAGTGTCATAAAATCCAAAATAAATAGACTTACAGTTACAAGGACGGATTTAAATTTTAGAGATTCAATAACAATAGATGAAGCTTTACTTGATAAGTCAGATATAATGGACGGAGATAGGGTATCTGTTATTAATTTAAGTAATGATATTCGCTTTGAAACTGAAGTTGTTAAAGGAATAAGGGGTACTGGTATTATAGGCATCAATGGCGACAATGTTCATTATGCTAAAAAAGATGATACTATAATAGTTCTTTCCTACGGACATATACCGGAGGAAAATATAAAGAATCATAAAACTAAAATAATATTTGTTAATATGTACAATATGATACTGGAATAAATAAATAGTTTTACTTTTAGGAGAGATATTATGGAAAAAATTTTCAAAGCAGGTATTGACATTGGTTCAACTACCGCAAAAATGGTTGTATATGATAATGATAATATGATATTCAAAACTTATGTCAGACATAATGCTGATGTAAAGGATACATTATTGTCTATACTTGATAATTTACAAGCTATGCATGGAGATTTAAAACTTTCTCTTGCTATGACAGGTACAGCAGGAATGGGTGTCTGTGAAAAAACAGGTATTAGTTTCATTCAAGAGGTTATAGCTTCTTCAACAGCTATCAGAAAGATTTATCCTTATGGAAGAACTTTGATAGATATAGGAGGAGAGGATGCTAAAATCATAGTATTTGATGATAATTTCAAAGCGGATATAAGAATGAATGGTAACTGTGCAGGCGGTACAGGAGCATTCATAGATCAAATGGCTACGCTTCTTAATGTTCAGCCTTCAGAACTTTCTGTATTAGCTGAAAAATCTACTTCTATATATCCTATGGCAAGCAGATGCGGTGTATTCGCTAAAACAGATGTTCAAACTCTTATAAGCCGTGATATACCTAAAGCTGATATTGCTAAAAGTATATTCCAAGCTGTTGCTGTTCAAACAGTTAATACTTTGGCTAAAGGTTTCGAGATTAAGCCTAAGATATTATTTACAGGCGGACCTTTAACATTCCTTCCTGAATTAAGAAAAACATTCTTGGCTCTTCTTAATGCTTCAGAAGATGATATGTATACAGTTGATCACCCAGAATTAACTGCAGCAATAGGTGCAGCATTCGGCGAAAAAGAGGAACAAACTACAATAAAAGTTTCTGAATTATATAAATTAGTAGAAAATATTTCAGCAGAAGTAAAAATCACTAATTCAAAAACAAGAGAAGCTTTATTTACAAGTCAGGAAGAATACAAAGAATGGACAGAAGAGCATAGCAAAGATAAAGTAAGATCAGCTGATGTATCAACTGTTAATGGTAAAAATACATTCTTAGGTATAGACTCCGGTTCTACTACTACAAAAATCGTTATTATTGATGAAGACGGACAAGTAGTATTAAGACATTATAGAAACAATAATGGTAATCCTGTTGGTGCTGTTACTGAAGGACTTACAGAGATTAAAAAAGAATTAGATGAGAAAAATATAAAAATTAATATAGCAAGAACTGCCGTTACAGGTTACGGAGAAGATTTAATAAAAGCCGCTTTCAATATGGATGAGGGTATCGTTGAAACTATGGCACATTACAGAGGTGCTAAGGCTTTCGATAAAGATGTTAGCTTTATACTTGATATAGGCGGACAGGATATGAAAGCTATATTTATTAAAGATGGTATTATAGAAAATATTGAAATTAATGAGGCTTGTTCTTCAGGATGCGGTTCATTCATAGAAACATTCGCACGCGGAATGGGTTATAAAGTTGCTGACTTTGCTAATATTGCATGCGAATCTGCAAGACCTTGCGATTTGGGAAGCCGCTGTACAGTGTTTATGAATAGTAAAGTAAAACAGTCTTTGAGAGAGGGTTCTTCAGTTGCTGATATTTCTGCAGGACTTGCTAAGAGTGTTACTTTAAACTGTTTTACTAAAGTATTAAAAATTACTGATACTTCTATTTTGGGCGATCATATAGTTGTTCAGGGCGGTACTTTCAAAAATGCTGCAGTTTTACGCTCTGTAGAAAAGTTTTTAGATAAAAAAGTTATTCGTCCTGATATATCTGAACTTATGGGAGCTTATGGTTGTGCATTGCTTGCTTTAGATACATACAACACTAAAGAAGAAGATACAACATTTATAGGTTTGGATAATTTACAGGAAGCTAATGATTATGAAAGAAAACAGCTTACTTGTAAAGGATGCGAAAACCTTTGTACTGTTACTAGATTAAAATTCAAAGATTTAAAATCATTCTACACAGGAAATAAATGCGAAAGAATATTCACTAATAAAGGAAATAAAGAAAGAAATTATGGAATGGATATCACTCAGAAAAAACTTTCTTTATTATTCGACAGACCTTTAGCACCTGCTTCAGATGAAATAAAAGGTACTATTGGTATACCTCGCGTACTTAATATGTATCAAAACTTCCCATTCTGGGCTACTATACTTGTTGAATGCGGATACAGAGTACAATTATCTTCACCATCAAGTATGGCTATAGCTGAAAAAGGTTCTGGTACTGTTATGAGCGATAATATATGTTTCCCTGCTAAAATAGCTAATGGACATATATATGATTTGATAGAGTCTAAAGTTGACAGAATATTCTATCCATCTGTAGTATTAGAGAAAGCTGAAGATGACGGAAGTGTTAATAGTTATAACTGTCCTGTTGTTACAGGATATCCTGATGTAATAGACAGTTCTATAAGTCCATTAACTAAATACGGAATTCCTTTTGATGCTCCGACAATTTCTTTCTTGAATGAAGATTTATTGTACAAAGGCTGTAAGGCTTATTTCGTTAAAGTTCTTGGAATAAATAAAAAAGATTTTGACAGAGCTTTCAAAATGGCTTTAAAAGAACAGGTAAGAATTAAAGATGAATTAAGAGCTGAGGGCAAAAAAATAATAGAACATGCCAAAGAAACTCAAACTCCTACTATACTTATAGTAAGCAGACCTTATCATATTGACCCATTAATCAATCATAAGATACCTGAAACTATTGCTTCATTCGGTATCAATGTTCTTACAGAAGATGGTTTGGATATAGATGAATCTCTTGCTGATGTTCAAGTATTAACTCAGTGGTCTTACCCTAATAAAATGTTTAAAGCTGCTTTATGGGCTTGCAAACAAAAAGATATGAAACTTGAAGTAGTTCAGATTAATAGTTTCGGATGCGGTCCTGATGCTACTACTTCAGATGAAATAAAATCTATACTTAATGCTTATGGTAAGAGTCCTACTTTAGTAAAAGTAGATGAGATTTCAAGTCCAGGAAGTATAAGATTAAGAATACGTTCTATGATAGAAAGTATGAAGATGAAAGGCGACTTTACACCAAGCGAAGAATCTAATAGAACTATTATTAAAAGATATGAGAAAAATGACAGACGCGCAATACTTGTACCTAAATTCGGACATTTCTATGATCCTATGATTTTAACTTTATTGGAAAGAAGCGGATATGATACAATACCTCTTCCTGAACCTGATGTTGAATCTGTGGAATTAGGTTTAAGATATGCCAACCAAGATATATGTTATCCTGCAACAATAGTAATAGGTGATATTATAAGAGCCGTTCAAAGCGGAAAATATGATCCTAAAAATATAGCTGCTGGTATCACTCAAACAGGCGGACAATGCAGAGCTAGTAATTATGCTTCTCTTATAAAGAGAGGATTAATAAATGCAGGTTATCCTGATGTTCCTGTTGTTACAGTTGGCTTAACAGTTATTAATGATCAGCCTGGATTCGAGCTTTCAAAAATGGATTTGATGAAAGAGGGTATTATAGCTATGCCTTATGCTGATGCTATATCTACAATGTATTATTATTGTGCTGCTAGAGAGGTTAAAAAAGGTGAATCTTTGGCACTTGCTAATAAATATATAGCATTACACCCTAAAGATTTCGCTCTTAAACCTACTGATAAATTATTAAAACAGGCTATAGCAGAGTTTAATGCTATTGAAACTAATGATAATTTAATGCTTCCTAAGGCTGGATTAGTAGGTGAGATTTATGTAAAATATAATAACTTTGCTAATGGCGATGTTTGCGATTGGCTTATGGCTAAAGGCGTTGAGGTTATAGTTCCTCCTGTATTTGACTTCTTTGTACAGAAGGTTATAAGCGAACAGGTTAATAAAGAAACTAATGCCAGAGATGTATCATTCTTAGGATATTACGGTTCTAAAATATCTGAAAAAGTTATTGATATGAGAATAGATTCTATAAATCAGATGATGTCTAAATTCAAAGGCTTCAGACCTGCTCATCATATAAGACAAATAGCTGAAAATGCTGCTAAAGTTACTGCTATGACTAACCAATTCGGAGAGGCTTGGCTTTTACCTGGTGAAATAGCAACTTTCGCTGAGGAGGGCGTAAACAATGTACTTTGTCTTCAGCCTTTCGGTTGTATTGCTAACCATATCATAGCTAGAGGTATTGAAACTAGACTTAAAACTAGATATCCTGATTTGAATCTTCTTTATTTGGATATGGATGCAGGGGCAAGCGAAGTTAATACTGTAAACCGTTTAGAGTTCTTCGTTCGTTCTGCTAAAGATAGTATGAATACTGCAGCAAATATCAATTATGTTAAAGAGTCTATTGGAGAATATGCTAAATAATTTTTAGTTATTTATAAAAAATAATAATATAAAAGGTTTGCAATTAGTTTTATACTTTTTGCGAACCTTTTTATTATTTACACTTTTTGTAAATTATTGTTTTACATTATTTGTAAATTGATAATTGACATTTTATGTAAATAGTTTATATTATAGATATATTAGGGATTTTATAAGAATACTATATTTTAGTTATTAGAAAAATTGTATTATGTCTATGGAATATTAATTTTTAATTTAATAAAAGAGAAAAATAAAAATGGAAAACAAATTATTAAGAGAAAAAATAAGAGATTTAGATTTGAGAATATCTGATCTGGCAGAATATCTTAAAATATCAAGACCTACTTTATATAAATATATAGATATGTATGAAGAAGGCAACAGAAGTACAATAGATACAAAAATATTAAATCTCTTTGATTATATACAAAACACTAAAAACATAGGAAGTAATAATGTTATTTATTATATAATGAATAATATCGTTGAGAATGTTAATACAAATAATACTGAGGAGGATAAAAGGATGAAAATAAAATCATTATTAAAAACAGAAAATAAAACAAAAGAGGATTTTATATATATGCTTACAGAGGATAATTTTTTTGATCCTATATTAGATTATTTGATGAAATGTAAAAAACTTTCTACTGATCCGGATAAAGAATTATCTGAAGAAGATTATGAGTTTATATCTCCTCTTATGAGTTTATATAAATCTCAAGGTTTTAGAATGAGATTATCAAATAAAGATAAGCAATAAAATTTAGGAAAAAACTTATGAAAAGATATTTAACAATTAAAAACTTCAGAAATATTAATCCTATAATTGTCAGTAAGGATACAGAATATAATTCAGAAAGAAAAGAAGATGAAGTAAAATACGGCAGATTATATCTTAATGGAGATATAGAGCAAGGAGCATTAATAAGCATTATAGGTGCAAACGGCACTGGTAAAAGTAATATACTATCAGCAATAGAGAAATCATTCAAAGGCGGTATAAACGGAAGAAAAGATAATCCTAAAATAGATGGTTTTATAGGATGCAAACCAGATTTAGAAATATTTATTGAATCAGACAGCGGACTTATATATAAAGGTAAATGTAAAACTATTAAGACAAAAAAAACTGGATATGGTGAAAAAGATGAATATAAAGATAAACTTGTATGGGAATTAGAAGAAAATAAAATCAATGCAGATATTATTTTAAGTAAAAATTATTTATCAAAAATAATGGATTATATATACAATGCTACCAATAATGTTACTTCAAAATATGGCAGCAGTATATACTTTGTTTATGAATATAATTATAAATATGATAATAAATCAAAAACAGAATATGCTTATGAAGATATATTAAATTATACCGTATCAAAAATAATGGATATAATTTCTAAATATAAAGAAAATGATAATATAGATAAATTAAAATTATTGATAAGTTTGCTTGATGATGAATCTTATGAACAAAATAAAAATACCGGATACCGTGAATTCACCTTTGATGAAAATCAGATTAATAAAAATGATTTAAAATACTTATTAGAAATTTTAGCAGAAATTGAATCTGTAAATATAAATATATATGTTCATAGAGAAAATGTAAAAAACAGCGAGCTTACTGTAGGATGCTATAAACATCACCATGATAAATCTGACAATATTATAACTCAATCGCATTTTTTACGTTCATTATTCAAAGCTGCAGACAATATGGAGATGTATAATAATTTAATAAAAAACTATACTAATATATTATCTGATGTTGCTTTTGCAAAACAGACAGAAAATGAAATAAATAAACTTTTTGATAATACTGTATCAAAAAAATTCAATGAATTATATAAATCAAATAATGAATATAAATTTAAAATAGCATTAGACGAATACTTTATAAAAATATATTTTGAAACTAAAAATGGTATTACAAATTTAGAAAATGAATCTGAAGGCTTTAATTGGTTTTTTAGTTTATTCTTTAATACAATAAATCCTAATGAATTAAAGAAAGGAGATATAATCATAATTGATGAGCCTGAACAGCATTTATCAGTTCCTTTAATAAAAGAATTAAGAAAATTTTTAAAAGAGTTTGCTAAAGATAATGGCGTTACTATAATCACATCTACTCAAATTCCTTATTTTGCAGATATTCATTATTTAGATGAGTTAAAAATAGTAGAGCCAAAACAAGACGGAATAGGAGTAAAAATAGAAAACGACTTCTCTGCTACTTATGGTAAAGTGGATACATTAGAAAAAATTATAAATGCATTTGGTGTTAAGCATATAGATATTATGAGAGATACTAAAATAGTATATGTTGAAGGTATTACAGATTATAATTATCTTACAGCTTTTAAATTATTAATGGAGCATATAGAAAATAGAGAAATAAATACAGCATTCATGCCTATTAACGGAGTGGGAAGGCCTAATGATGAAAGAAAGAAAAATGATATAATAGATTCGTTATGTAAACTTTCTGCTAAGCCGATATTATTAATTGACAGCGATATTTCAGCAGATCAATTTACAGAGTTAGCAGAAGGAACAAATTTAAGAATAACTCAGCTTGAAGATATAAGCCCTAATTTTGTTACAATAGAAGATTTATTCGATGATAATGATAAACAAATACATAAAATAGATAAGAAGAATAAAGATGCTTTAGATTCTGCTTTATTCAAAAATAATATAATAGATTATTATGAAAAAAAATTGATATCCCAAACTACTATTGATAATTTCTTTAAGGTTATTAGAGAAATAGATTAATAAAAAAGATGCTATAATAATAAAGGGACTGTTAATTACAGCCCCTTTATTATTATTAAGTTCATTAAAATATTGAAATTTATTGCTTTAAATCATTAAATAATTATGAAAAATACAAAAAGAAATTAAATTTTTCATAAAAAAATAATAAAAAATTATATTTTAAGGAACTTTTATATGTTGTATTCGTCTAATATGATAAATACTATACAGGGGTAAGACTTATGAAAAGAAATCTTTTTATTATTATCGCATTATTATTAACAACAATCGTATGTAATGCACAAACAGCAAAAACTAATGAAGCTGTATACGAACTTGACAGTGTAAAAGTTGTTAATAAAAACGGCCTAGCTCTTAATGACTTTATATCATCATGGAAAGCTGATCCTAATATAATATTAGTTGATGTCAGAACACCTCAGGAAATTAAAGAAACAGGAACTGTAAAAGGTGCTATGAATATTGATTATAGAGCTAAAGGCTACAGCAAAAAAATATTATCATTAGATAAAACTAAAAAATATTTCTTCTATTGTAAGAGCGGCGGACGTTCAGGAAAAACAGTTCAGTATTTGCTTGATAATGGATTTAAAAATGTGAATTATCTTAAAGATGCAGGATATACTGAATTAAATGCTGCTTTAAAAAAATAATTATTAATTAAAACTAAAAAAGAGGGACTGTTTATTACAGCCCCTTTTTTATATAAAAAATCATTTAAATATTATACGTTCTGTATTATCAATGGCATTTTCAGGAACATTTTGATATTCTTTCAAAGTTTTTATTATTAAATCTCTTATATCAAGTCCTGTATGTATAGTATTTTCTCCGTACTGAAATAAAGGCTTTCCGCTTTCATCAATATATTTTTCGCCTCCATTAAATATATAGTCAGCAACAGCGACAACATATTTTTCATTGTCATTTATAGTTCTTCCTTTGATAGATGATTCTAAAAGTTTTCCATTGCTGTCAAAATTAATAATGCAGTCTTTGGAAACTTGTAAAAATGCACCTTCTCCTTTTTTTGAAGCTGATAACTCTAATATATTTTTTAAATCTTTTCCTTTTAAAGTTGTAAGTATTATTAAATTATCGAATGGGAAAAACTCATACATATTTCCTAATGTTACTTTTCCGCTTGGAAGTTTGCCTCTTAAAGAACCTGAATTTATTAATGCTATATCAATGCCGTCCTGAGATGAAGCTACTATATCAGAAACGAAATTTCCTAAAGCAGTAGATTTATTTCTAACATTTTCATCAGTTAATTCATAAGGAAGTTTTGCTATTTCAACATTAAACTCTTTATCTACT
>CASEHG010000278.1 GCA_949287565.1 uncultured Brachyspira sp. | reverse complement strand
TTTTAGAAAAATAGAATCTGATGGAACAAAAAATTATGCTATTAATCTATTCAGTATGTTAAGTTCTTTGAAAAATGGGATTTTATCTGTATTAGATGAATTTCAAGGTGTGCAGTCTGAACTTTTAGAGCTTGTTATTAGTTTATTTCAGAAAAATATGTTTGAAGATTTAGATAATTCTGAATCACAATTGATATTATCTACACATGATACTAATTTAATGTGCCTTAAAAATACATTGTTAAATCATTATTGGTTTCTAAACAAAGAAGATAATAAAAGTGAATTATATTGTGCTGCTGATTTTGAAGATTTAAAAAGAGAAGATTTAGAAAAAGAATATAAGAGAAACAGCCTAAAAGCTAAATACAATTCTCGATTATTTGAAATTCCTTCAAAATTTTTTATTAATGATGAGGAATAATAAATGAGAAAAAGAAGACAATTAAATAATGAAAAATATTATTTATACTGCTTTTCTACAGGAGATACAGAATTAATTTATTTTAATAGATATATTAATGAAGTTTTAAAAGATAAAATAGGCTTCTCTCCAAAAAAAGAATTGATAACACAAATAAACCCTAATATAAAAAATAAAAATAAAGATTCTTTGATTAAAGACATCATAGATTATATTGATAAAAGATTACCTAGCAACAAATATGGTTTGGGAAAAATCGTAACCATTATAACCGACTGCGATAAAACAGATCCAAAAAATATTAATGATTTAAGATTGAGATTTAAAAACAAATTCAAAGATAAAACTTTATTTATACTTAATTATCAGGCATTGGAAGATTGGCTTGAATATTATTATAATCAAAAAACTAATAAGGAACAAATGAGAAGAGATATTATAGAACATTGGGATAAAGTATTTCAAAACAATCATGATAATGCTCTTAATAAATATTTAAAAGAACATAATCAAAAAGAACCTTCAGCAATAGATAATTATTCAAATATACAATCTTCAAAATATTCAGACTTTCCTTATGCTTTCAAATATTTAGAGGAACTTTAATTAATTAGAATACTTAAAAATCATATATCCAAATGAACAGAGCCCTGACGAAGAACTTTATTTTCTAAGCAGTCATAAAGTGTGGAAGGCATTTTATTTTCTAAGACTCCGGCATTAACTATTAAATCAGCTTTGTCTTTATAAAGCTCTGCTAATTCATTACCATCAAGTATGACTCCGTAACCGCTTGGATTGGCTGAAGGAGCTACCAAAGGATTAGTGCCTTTTAATATAAGCTGCATATATTTATCATTGGGTATTCTTAAGGCTACAGTATCTTTTAAATATGTGAATCTATTTTTTAACTCTTCTAAAAGAGGAACAATGAAAGTTAATTCTCCCGGTATATTCTTTTTTATTATATCAGGAACTTCTTTATTAGAAAATTTTTTTACGCTTTCTAAATCTTTTGATAATATTAAAAGAGGCTTATTTTTCTCTCTCTCTTTTATAGTATATATTCTATTTATGGCATCAGTATTGAAAGCATCAGCAAGCATTCCATAAACTGTATCTGTTGGAGACACCACTATTCCGCCATCATTAATAATTTTTATAACCTCATTGGATGCATACTCTATACTTTCAGAATTGTTTTTATCGAGATTGATTATCATATAATGCCTTTAAATATTATTTCTTTATCAAAGTAGGGTGTACAAATAAACTAGCAAATCCGCGTCTTTTAGCATTATGAAGAGCTAATAATACAGGAGCTATTTCTTTCTCCATGCCTTCTATATGATAATTCTTTTTATATGCTGTATATGATATTCCAGCTGATATTGTATACTTAATTATAATACCGTTATATTCAAGTTCATTCTTATCAACAAAGCTTCTTATCTCTTCAAGCTTTTTATCATATAATCTTATATTCATTCTATTGAAAGCAACCATAAACTCATTATTATCAAATCTAGCTAAAATATCTTCCCTTCTAGTTGTCCTTCTAAGAACTTCTGTGAATTTAAGCATTATTTCTTCGGCTGCAATTATTCCATACTCGCTTATGATACTATCAAGCCCATCTATAGAAAAACATGCAAGCACTATAGTCTCTTCATGCCTTACTGTTTCATAAAGGAGTCTTGTAAACTGTTCATAAAACTCTTTTTTATTCCAAAGACCTGTTTCCAAATCTACATTCAATATATCATCATATTTTTTCTGTGCATCTTTATACGATTGATAATTTCTATTAGAAACTTCTGTCATATCAGCTAAAGAATTTTGTAAATAATCTGCTTGTTTAATTAGCTTCTGATGTTCCACATATAATTTTCTATACTTTAAACAGCTATTAACCCTTACAACAAGCTCCATTTCATCAAAAGGTATAAATATAAGTCCGTCAATTCCCAAATTTATAGCTTCTTCTATAAATTCCATTTTTCTATAAGGAGTACTTAAAAGAATTACAGGAGTTCCTTTGGTTGATTCCTGATTTTTAAAAGTATCAAGAAGCTGTAAACCTTGAGAGTCCCCAATATCAGCATCCAAAAGTATCAAATCTAATGTACTTTCATTGGAAATATTAACTGCCTGGGCTCTGGATTTAGTTGCTATAGGATTATAATGTCTTTCTCTTAATAGATCAACAAACCTATCCAAAAGGTCTGCTCTATGCTCTACTACTAAAATATTCTCATTCATAATTAATTACGTCTTCAAAGTATATAATTCTTATATTAGAGTATCGTAAATTTACAAAATTTATTAAATAAAAAATAAACTCATATTAATAATATAAATTAGAGTTATTAATAGAATAAATACTGTTATTTTATATAGTCTATAGCAATTCCAAATTAATATAACGCACGGTAAGCAGACTCCATATTATTAACTACACTATTATTTTTTTATTTTTATATAATTAAAAATACAACTATGCGTGCGGTAAGTTAATCAAAAAAATAAATAAATCTTGGGCGGGTGCTATAAATTCTAATTAAGTAATAAAAAAATTAAAAACTAAAATCGCAGATTAATGTTTAAAAGTATTGGGGGGCGGGCATATGTAATTAAATTTTAAAACCTTATTTAACTACCCTACCCTTTTATATTAAATATATATTTGAAACATTAAATCCCATAAAACTACTAATATATAATTATTGATTTTTAGACTATTTTAATATAATATTAAATAATATGATTAACGATTCAAATAATAATATAAAATTAGGTTCTATATTTATAATATTTTCTGCACTTTCATTCAGTATAATGGAGATAGCAGTAAAAATTTCAGGCTCTAATATACCTGTAATGGAGCAAGTTTTCGCCCGTAATTTCATAACATTGTTTATAAGTGCTTTTGTTATGATTAAAGATAAAGAAAGGCCTTTCCCAAATAAAAGTAATATTTTATCAATAGTATGCAGAAGTGTTTCAGGATATTTAGGTATTATATGCTATTTTTATGCTACTAATAATATGGTACTTGCTGATGCTTCAGTACTTCAAAAAACTTCGCCTTTTTGGTCTAGTTTCTTTGCTTTTATTTTGATCAAAGAAAAGGTTTTAAAAATGCAATGGATTGGAATGATTATTGCTGCAATAGGCTCTATATTTATAATAAAGCCTACTATGAGCTCAAATGTATTCCCTGCTGTAATAGCATTGTCTGCTGCTATGTTTGCAGGTATTTCCTATGCCATAATAGGCTCTCTAAAAGGAAAAGAAAGCAACTCATTAATAATATTTTATTTTTCTTTGTTTTCATGTATATTCTCATTATTCTTTGTAAAAAGTTTTGTAGTACCTAATTTGTTTGAAGTGTTATTACTTTTGCTTATAGGAATATTTGCAGGATTTGGGCAATTCTTTTTAACTATAGCATATAAAAAAGCCCCTGTTTCTGCTGTAAGCATATATAATTATACTGGTGTAATATTCTCATATATTTTCAGTGTATTTTTATTCAAAGAAAGAGTAGATATTTATTCTATAATAGGAATGCTGCTTACAATATTTGCTGCATTATTAGTTTACTTTGATAAAAATAAAATTTATATTAAAAATTAATTTTGCACAGGTGCCAAACATATTGCATTTAAGTATTCCTTAATTTCTT
>CASEHG010000277.1 GCA_949287565.1 uncultured Brachyspira sp. | reverse complement strand
TATGAAAAAGAATATGAAAAAAGATATTGAAACTTCTGATGAAGAATATTTAAATAATGATGATGACTGTGAAATAAGTACAAAAGATTCAAATATATCATCATTAATACCAAAACTTCCAAACGATGAAGAGTTTTCACTTTTAGCAGGATTTTTTTCTGTATTTTCTGATCCTACAAGATTAAAGATAATATCTGCCCTGAGTGAGAAAGAATTATGCGTGCATGAATTATCTTCTTTACTCGATATGAAGCAGCCTTCTATATCTCAGCATTTAAAGATGCTTTGGCAGGCTAGGGTAGTAAAGAAAAGAAAAGTAGGACTTCATGTTTTTTATAGATTAGATGATGAGCATATAGAAAAAATTTATACATGGGGGTATGAACATGTTAAAGAATAAAGAAAGACTTTTATTTTTATCAGAGATTTTTTTGGGACTTGTAGTATTAATATTATTATACACTTTGCATAAAACTATACATGGTGCTATAGAATATATTATTTTCTTTATACCATATTTTATTTTGGGAAGAGATGTATTCAAAAATGCAGCTTTGGATTTTATTAAAGGAAAGTTCATGCGTGAAAGTTTTCTTATGAGTATTGCTACAGTTGGAGCTATTATACTTCATGAACTTCCTGAGGCATTAGCAGTATTAATGTTTTATAGAGTGGGTGAATATTTTGAAGATATGGCAGTTGATAAATCTAAACGTACAATAGCTGCATTAATGGCAATAAGACCTGATTCAGCAAATATTATAAGAGAGAATGGAAATGTTGAAAAAGTTGATATATCTGAAGTGCATATCAATGATAGTATAATAATAAATCCATTTGAAAAAGTGCCTCTTGACTCTGTTATATATGAAGGTGAAAGCTGGATTGATACTAAAGCTTTAACAGGTGAGAGTATGCCTAGAAGTGTTAAAGTTAATGATGAAATTTTGGCTGGTACTATTAATGGCGATAACACTATAAAGGCAAAAGTTATAAGAGCTTATGGAGAATCTTCTATAGCTAAAATATTGAAATTAGTTCAGGATTCACAAAATAGAAAAGCTAATATTGAGCAGTTTATAAGCAGATTTGCAGGTATATATACTCCTATTGTGGTATTCGGTGCAATTTTCCTTACTGTAATACCTACTATAGTATACGGTACAGAAGTTTTTGATAATTGGTTTAAACGTTCTTTGACTCTATTAGTTGTATCTTGTCCTTGTGCATTTATGGTTGGAATTCCTTTGACATATTTTGCTTCTATAGGAAGGGCTTCTAAATTCGGAATAATGGTTAAAGGCGGAGTATTTTTGGATTTGCTTGCTAAAGTTGATAAAGTTATTTTTGATAAAACAGGAACTCTTACAAAAGGAGAATTTTCTATAAGAGATATACATAATACAGGTTTATATGATAATGAAACTTTATTAAAATATGCTGCTTATGCTGAAACAGGTTCTTCTCATCCGATTGCAGTATCAATAGTTGAGCATTATAAAAATCATCATAATGGTGTTATAAATGATGGTTTAATTTCAAGTCATAAAGATATAAGCGGAAAAGGTGCTTCATCAATAGTTGAAAATAAAAATATATTGATCGGAGGACTTGATTTATTAAAACAAAATAATGTTGAAATATCAGAAATTAAAGAAAATATCAATGTTCATATAGCCATAAATTCAAAATATGCTGGCGGATTCTTTATTGATGATAGTGTAAAAGATGATACTAAAGAAGCTATTGATTTATTAAATTCAATGAATATAAAAACTGCATTGATAAGCGGCGATAATGTTGACAGAGTAGAAGCATTTGCAAAAGAGATGAATATTCAATCATTCAAAGGGGGCTGTTTGCCTGAGGATAAAGTAACTGTATTAGAAGAAATGATGAAAGATTCAAAGGCTTCAATATTCGTAGGCGATGGTATAAATGATGCTCCTTCTCTTGCCCGTGCTGATATTGGTATTGCTATGGGCGGGCTTGGTTCTGATGCTGCTATAGAAAATGCTGATGTTGTAATTATGGATGATAAGCCTTCTAAAGTTGCTCTTGCTATAAAGCTAGCTAAGAAAAATCATGCAGTAGTTTTGCAAAATATACTTTTAGCATTAGTAATAAAATTCGGAGCTATTGTATTAGGAGCTTTAGGACTTGCATCTATGTGGCTTGCTATTTTTGCTGATACAGGCGTTACTATGATAGTGGTATTAAATGCATTAAGACTTCTTTATCCTTTAGGTGAAAAAGAAGAGGCTGTTAATATAGACACTAAAACTTGCGATATAAAAGTTACTAACTGCGGTTGCGGACATTAATTATTGATAATTATATTTTTTATAGATGCATGATTATTATTCATGCATCTATTTTTTTATTTATTTTTTATAGTCTTTCTTATCATAAATTTATGCATAATAAACATAAGTGCTAAAATCAATATCAAATAAAAAGGAAGTAATGATATTGATATATGATTTGCAATGTAGCCGAATAAAGGAGGCATTGCAAGAGTACCTATATAAGCACTAGCCATTTGTACTCCTATTATAGCTTGTGAATTTTCAGCGCCAAAATTACTCGGAGTTGAATGTATTATTGAAGGATATATTGGAGCACAGCCTAAACCTACAATTATAAAACCTATTAAAGATACAATATTTACAGCAGGAATAATCATTAATATTATGCCTACCAAAATTAATGACTCGCCTAAAACTATCATTTGATTATCATTTAATTTCATTGTTATAAAACCAGATATAGCTCTTCCCACAGTGATGCCTATATAAAATAAACTTCCAAATGAAGCTGCAGTTTTTATATCCACTCCTTTATATAGATTTAAATAACTGCTTGCCCATAATCCTGTTGTAGCTTCAAGTGCACAATAACAAAAAAAGCATATCATAATTTCTCTGGCACCAGGTATTTTTATTATTTCTTTTAAGCTTAAAACTTTTGTACTTATTTTTTCTTTATTTTCTTCATCGTTCTTTTTCCATAGAGAAAGGCTGAAAAATAAAATAGCAGTGAGTACAATTTGCATTATTGATATATATCTGTATCCTGCATTCCAATTATTATTAGTAATAGCATATCCCATTATATAAGGCCCTATTGTTGCACCTATTCCCCACATACAATGAAGCCAGCTCATATGTTTGCTTTCATAATGAATAGCCACATAATTATTTAAAGAAGCATCAACACTTCCCGCACCTAATCCATAAGGTATAGCCCAAACACAAAGAAATAAATATGAATGAGTAATAGAAAATCCAAAAAGAGCTATAGCCGTCATTGCTACACTGAATGCAGTTATTTTTCCTGTACCAAATTTCTTAGTAAGTCTGTCGCTTTGCAAACTAGAAATTATAGTTCCTGCTGATATGATCATTGATATTATGCCTGCATAGGAAATTGGTACATTTAATTCTTTATGCATAGTAGGCCAAGCTGATCCTAAAAGTGCATCCGGAAGTCCTAAACTTATAAAAGATAAATATATAATAGCAATAAGTAAATTAACC
>CASEHG010000276.1 GCA_949287565.1 uncultured Brachyspira sp. | reverse complement strand
TTTGGTTCTTTTTGCGGTGGGAAAAAGAACAATAAAAAATTTACAAACTATAAAATTTTTAGTATATAGTAATTTTATATAAATTAAAAAAGGAAAAAAACATGAAAATATTAGTTATAGGTTCAGGTGCCAGAGAGCATGCTATTTGTAATAATTTGCTTAATAATGAAAAAGTCTCAAAAGTTTACTGTGCTCAAGGAAATGCAGGAACTGCTAAAGAAAAAAATTGTGAAAATGTAAAAATTTCTACTATAGATGAGATTTTAAATTTTGCTAAAAAGGAAAGCATTGATTTAACTATTGTAGGAAGCGAAGAAATGCTTGTGTATGGCATAGTAGATAAGTTTGAAGAGAATGGACTTAAAATATTCGGACCAAATAAACAGGCTGCTATACTTGAAGGTTCTAAGGCTTATGCTAAAGATTTTATGAAGAAGTATGGAGTAAAAACTGCTGAATATGAATTATTTACTGATTATAATAAAGCCAATGAATATTTAAATAAATGTAGCTATCCTATAGTAATAAAGGCTAGCGGTCTTGCTTTGGGAAAAGGCGTTTTAATATGTCAGGATAAAGAAGAAGCTAAAAATGCATTAGAAGATATAATGGTAAAAAAGATTTTTAAAGATGCTGGAAATGAAGTTGTAATTGAGGAGTTTTTAGAAGGTGTTGAAGCCTCAATACTTTCTGTAACTGACAGCAATATTATAATACCTTTTATATCAGCTAAGGATCATAAAAAAGTAGGTGATAATGATACTGGAAATAATACAGGCGGAATGGGGGTTATTTCTCCTAATCCTTATTATACAAAAGAGGCAGAGGAATTATTCATTAAAGACATATTAGAGCCTACACTAAAAGGAATAAAAGCTGAGAAAATGTCTTTTGCTGGTATTATATTCTTTGGGCTTATGATAACTAAAAAAGGCGTATATTTACTTGAGTATAATGTTAGAATGGGAGATCCGGAAACTCAGGCAGTGCTTCAGCTTTTAGAAACTGATTATTTATCTATTATAGAATCAGCTATGAAAAGAGAATTATCAACTTTAAATATTAAATGGAAAAATAAACATGCATGCTGTGTGGTAATGGCTTCCGGCGGTTATCCTGCCAACTATAATAAAGGATATAAAATAGAAGGTATAGATAAAATAAATGGACAATGTTTTATTGCCGGTGCTAAATTAGATGAAAATAATAATATAATCACAGATGGCGGAAGGGTACTTAATGTTGTTAATATTGCTGACAGTTTAGAAGAGGCTAGAAAACTTACTTATGCCGACATTGAAAAAATAGATTTCAAAGATAAATATTATAGAAAAGATATAGGATTAATAAAATAAATATATTTCAAAAATTAATATAATGAATTTGATGATTTTGGGTTTGTATTAAGAATATAATACTTAATATAAACCCAAAAATTTTATTATTCTCTTATAATATTTACAGCAGCATCTATACCTAAAGTATTTCTCCATTCAGCATCTGATGCACTACTGCTTGCAGGTATATATACTGTTTTTAAAGGGCATCCAGCAAATACACTTGCGCCCACAGTTATTGATGCAGGATTATCATTTAAAAATTTAATGCTTTCAAAATTTTTGCTATAATAAAAAGCAAATTTTTCTATAGTTTTTACAGAAGCTGGTATAGTTATAGTATTAAGAGAGCCGCAGCTTTCAAACATACCTTCAGATATTGTTTCTAAATTATTTGGTAATTTTATGTCTATTAAATTCTCACAATCTCCAAAGGCAGTTTTACCTATAGAAGTTACAGAATCAGGTATTTCAATACTTGCAAAGCCGCATTCCTTTAATGCTAATTCACCTATTGTTTTTAATGAGTTAGGAAGTTTTAATGATTTTAGATTATAACATCCTATAAGTCCTCGGTTACCTATTGTTATCAAATTACTTGGAAGTGTTATTTCTGTTAATTCAGGGCAATAAAAGCTATATTCTCCTATTTCTGTTATAGTGTCAGGAAATGTTATTTTTACTATTGATTTATTTATAGCATTTGCCCCAAACAAATTATCTGGGATTTTATTGTTTGGGAAAATTACATTATCAAGAGATATTTCTATTTTTATATTTTTTAAAGAAATTTTTTCAAGCATTTGACTTATTGAAGTCCAAATATCATATTTTTTTGTTGATGTGCCTATAAAAATTAATTTGTATTGCCCATTATGATCTGCAGCATATCTTTTTAATGCTTCTTCCATGTTTTGAGGATTAGCTTTATCTATTTCAAGAGCATATTCCAAGTCTGATGTATCTAAAATGTTTTCTACTAATGTTATAGAATTTCGGCAAGATGATAATATTATTAAAAGTGTTATAAGAATTATCTTTTTCATACTAAATATTATAACAATTATTTATTATAATTGTTAATAAAAAATTATCTAATTTATAATTAAATTTTATTTTTCATAAATCAATTAATATATATATTACAAATTTA